>NZ_JBKFTO010000020.1:0-119405 GCF_050432925.1 Pseudomonas sp. 18175
GCGAGCGCGAGCCTGTGAATAAACAAGTCACTTGAGATCTGACGCGACAACTACGTTGACACACACCGCTCTTTTCCAAAAGTGACCCGCCGTAAGGGCGGAACCATAATCAGCCGTTACCCAAATAACGGATATGTACACCGAAAGACCGCTATCGCAGGCAAGCCAGCTCCCACATTTGAACGGTGTACACCCCATAGAACTCGGTCGCTTGATAGGCCCTCTTCGCGAGCAAGCCCCTCCCACATTTGGGCGGTGTACACCCGACAGAACTCGGTCGCTTGATAGACCGCCTTCGCGAGCAAGCCCGCTCCCACAGTGGGCCCGAGGTTAGCCAGTCAATACCGCGCACTGTCAAAGCAGCCCGGATCTTCATCCAGATACTTTTTCATCCGCCGCCACAACGTGGTGGTGCTGATCTGCAAACGCTTGGCAGCCTCTTCGCGATTACCGCGAACGCTACTGAGCACCTCATGCAACAACGCCAATTCGCTCTTGATGGAGCCACCCTGCCCCGCCACCCCATCAGTGGCCAGATCCTCCAACACCTCCTCCAGCCACGGCTGCGCAAACGCCCGCCCCTGACTCATCACCGCCAAACGCTCAACGATATTACCCAACTGCCGAATATTGCCCGGCCACGCATAACCGCTTAGGCGCACCAACAAATCATCCGAAGGCTCGGCCGTGTCCATCGGTAAGCTTCGCAACAGGTAACGCACCAACTCGGGAATATCCCCACGGCGCTCACGCAACGCCGGCAACTGCAACTTGAGCACGCAGATGCGGTAGAAGAAGTCCTCACGAAACACCCCCTGAGCCACCAACTGCGGCAAGCTTTTGTTGCTCGCGGTGATGATGCGGATATCAATGGGCGTAACCTTGTCATCACCAATGCGCACCACCTTGCGCTCCTGCAAGGTGCGCAGCAGCTTCACCTGGATATCCGTGGAGGTTTCGTTGATTTCATCCAGGAAGATCGTGCCGGTATGCGCCAGTTCGAACACCCCCGCCTTACCTTCGTTGAGTGCGCCGGTGAAGGCGCCTTTGACATAGCCAAACAGTTCGCTCTCCAGCACGCCGGGGGCAAACGCTGCGCAATTGATCGCCACGAACGGGCCGTTTTTACGCCGCGACGCGTTGTGGATGCTCTGGGCGAACAGCTCCTTGCCAGTGCCGGTTTCGCCTTCGATCATCACCGTGCTGTCCACCGCTGCATAGGTCAGGGCCAGGCGCTTGGCCTTGGCCAGCGCCGGACTGCTGCCGATGATGTCGTCGAAGGTTTTTTCCGCCAGGTGCAGGCGCGCCAATTGGCGGCGCATCTTGCGTTCGATGGCGGTGATTTCGGTCTGGTTTTGCAGGGTGGCCACGGCGCCGATCACCTGGTTGTCCAAGGTGATGGGAGCGATGCTCAACGTCAGCGACAAACGCCCCAGGCTGATCAACGCACCGCGCACCGGACGCCCGTGGTTGAGCACTTGGCTGAAGTAATCCTGGGCCAGCAGGCCGTCGATGCTGTCGCCAATCCCCAGGCTGCCCAGATATCCGGTGGCCACGCTGTTCATATTGGTGAGGGTGCGCTGGCTGTCGACACTGAAAATACCTTCGGACACGCAATTGAGGATCGACTGGATCATCTCGTAGCGGCTCTGCAACTCCACGCGTTTGAGCCGACGCTCCTCCTCGATCTGCAACAAGTGCAAGGCTTCATCGATGGCCTCGTCGGCCGCATCCGGGTCGGCCTCGGACATGATGTAACGCATGCCCCGCGCCATCACCGCTTGGCGCGATGACAAGCCGCCAATCGCCACTTCAATGCCGTCCGCCTGCAAACGGTCCAACTGCGCCTCGGTGGCCTGGCTGCTACCCAACGGGTCAATCAGGCAGATCGACACCTGCGGCATAAATGGCCGCGCCTTTTCCAGGATCGTTGCATAGCCCTCGGAAGTGGCCAGAAAGGCGACCTTGTCCGAGACCTGCTGCGCCTTGTGATAGGCATTGATGCAGTCGAAAAACGTGTGCTTGACCTCGACAATGGGCACCCGCAATTGCTCGCGCAACACACTGGCGGTGCGGCCACGGCTGATGATCACGCTGACGCCGCTGTCGAGCAGTTCGCGGGCCTTGAGGGTCGCATCGTGCTGCGCGGCTTCGACCACTCGCAGCGATAGACCGCGCTGCTGGAGGATGCCGCGCATCACCGAGGTCAGGGTGCTGGAGGGGGAAATCACGGCGATGGTGCCTTGCATGGCAGAACCTCGAACAGCATGGACGGAGATTTCAGATTATTGCACAGCGCAATAATTTGAAATCTCCATGCAATGCAGCGCTTCACCCTTAAATACTCAACTCGTTGTTTTAAATGGACTTTAATCCGGTGGCACAGCCCTTGCTCTTTCTTCATCAATAACAAAGACAATGAAGGAAACACTGGATGGATATCGTCTTCATCGGGTTTGGCGAAGCCGCCTACCACCTCTGCACGGGCCTGCGCACCACTGGCGATCTACAGATCGGCGCCTACGACGCCCACGTCAGCCCGCCCCTGCAACAACGCGCCGAGCAACTGCACGTCACCCTCTTCGACTCCCTGGAACACGCCTGCCGCGATGCCCGCTTCGTGGTCTGCCTGACCAGCGCCAGCAGCGCGTTGGGCATCGCACAAAAAGTCTTGCCGCTGTTAGTCGCCGGGCAAATCTACGTCGACATGAACTCCGCCGCGCCTACCGTCAAGCAGGCCATCGACCTACTGCCCCGCCCCGCTGGCGTAGGCTTTTGCGACAGCGCCGTGATGGGCACCGTACCCGGCAACAACCACCGGGTGCCGATGTTTCTAGCAGGCGACGGAGCCATTGCGTTTGCCGAAGCCTTCACCCCACGGGGCATGCAATTGACCGTGCTGGACGCCGAAGCCGGTGCCGCCTCGGCGATCAAGATGCTCAAGAGCGTGGTGATGAAAGGCCTTCCGCAATTGCTGCTGGAAGCCTTCCAGGCCGGTGAAAAGTTTGGCGTGCTCGACACGCTGGTGGCGTCCCTCGGCGACTCACTCAACGGCAAAACCATCGAGCAACTGGCCAACACCTTCACCGCCCGCACGCTGATCCACGCCAAGCGCCGCAGCGCAGAAATGGACGACGCGGTCGCCACCCTGGAAGCCGCCGGCGTCGACCCGGTAATGACCCGCGCCACCCACGCCCAGCTCGAAAACCTGGCCGCCACCGACTGGGCCAACCTGCTCGGCCCCGGTGGCAGCGACATGGATTTTCGTACCGCCATCGCCCACTTTGCTGCCCACGCCTGAGGCCCTGCCATGAACACTGAACACTACTTCCCCCTGCCCGACCTGATCCCCGCCGACCTGCTGGCGCGCTTTCGCAAGCTCAGCCCGGCGCAACTGTGCGACGGCATGCAAAGCCTGGGCATCGCGCGCAACGGCTGCATGGACGCAAGCCTCATGCCCCTGGATGAAAGCAAAGTGATGCTCGGCACCGCCTACACCGTCGACACCGAAGACGGCGACAACTTCCCCATCCACGTCGCGGTGTACCAAGGCCAGCCCGGCTACGTGCTGGTGGTGGCGGGCAAGGCCTACCCCGGCCGCGCCTACATCGGCGACCTGATGGCTGGCGCCGCCCAGGCCGTAGGTTTGGCGGGCATGGTCATCGACGGTTGCGTGCGCGACAAAGTGCCGTTGGCCCAACTGGACATCCCGATCTACGCCAAGGGCTTCATGCAACGCAGCCCCGGCAAGCAAGGCCCGGGCAAGATCAACGCCACCGTGACCTGCGCCGGTGTCGAGGTAGCACCGGGCGACTTGGTGTTCGGCGACTACGACGGCGTCACCGTGGTGCCCCGCGCACGCCTGCTGGAAGTACTGGAAGCCTCGGAGAAAAAAAGCACCTACGAAAACCAGCGCCGCGACGTGATCGACGCTTACACTCGCGCCCGAGACAGCGGCCAGCCATTGCCGGCGCTGGCCCCGGCGTGGGTTACCCAACTGCTGGAAGGCCAGTAACGCTCAAGGCTGTACCGGGGGCGCTTGGCGCCCCACCTGCTGCGCTCACTATAAAAATAAAATTGTGGAGACGTTCAGATGCTGACAGTTCTGGGCTATGTGTTGATCACCTTGTTTTTGGTGCTGGTCATCAAACAAAAACTATCGCCGTTTACCGGCTTGATCGTGGTATCGCTGGCCGTGGGGGTGCTGGCGTGCCTGGTCAATGGCGTGCCGCTGGACACCATCATTCAATGGGTGCGCGAGGGGCTGTTCTACTCGCAAAACGAGGCCGGCAAGGTCTCCCTGGGCACGGTCAACCCCACGGTGATGATCCTGTTTGCCGTGTTGTATTTCAGCCTGATGATGAACGTCGGGCTGTTCGATCCGCTGTGTACGTTCCTGATCCGCAAGGCCAACGGCGACCCGCTGAAAATTATCCTGGTCACCGCCTTCACCTCGGCCGTCGTCACCCTGGACGGCGACGGCACCACCACCATCCTGATCATCACCACCGCGTTCCTGCCGCTGTACAAACAGATGGGCATGAAACTGTCGAACCTGGCGATGCTGATCATCCTGCCCTGCGGCCTGGGCAACTGCCTGCCGTGGGGCGGCCCGTTGGCGCGGGCGGCGGCAGTATTGAACGTGGAGGTCAACACGCTGTTCGTCGCGATCCTGCCGATCCTCGGCGTGTCATTCCTGTACGTGTTCTTTATGGCCTACCTGATGGGCATCAAGGAACGCAAACGCCTGGGCTTTGTGAAGGGTGCCAACGGCATCGTGACGCCTGAGCAGATCGTGCAAATGGTCAATGTGATCAAGGACCACGACAAAGAACTCAAGCGCCCGCGCCTGTTCCTGTTCAACCTGGCGTTGACCCTGGGCATGCTGGTGATCCTCATCGCCGGCTGGGCCAGCGGCGCCGTGGTGTTCATGCTCGGCACCGCGATTGCGCTGACGGTCAACTACAGTGCCGTGGAACAACGCGAACGCATCACCGCCAACGGTGGCGACGCCGTGGCCGTCGCCTCGATCATCCTTGCCGCCGGCTGCTTTCTGGGCATCTTCAACGGCAGCGGCATGGCCGGCGCCGTGGCCGAACACATGGCCAGCCTGATCCCGGACTCCATGGGCAGCCACACCGCACTGATCTTCGCCTTCCTCGGCGCCCTGGCCTGCTACGCCTTGCCGGTGGACGCCTACTACTTCGGCATCCTGCCGGTGGTGGCGCCCATCGCCTACAAGTTCGGCATCAGCCCCACCGAGATCGGCGTGGCATCGTTTATGGGCCAGGCGTTGCGCTATGCCAGCCCGACGGTGGCGTGGTTGTTTTTGCTGATGAACCGCACGGAGATGTCGTTTGGGGAGTACCAGAAGGAATTCTTCAAGTGGTCGATCCCGATGTTTTTCATCTTTATCGTGACGGCGATTGTGACGGGTGAATTACCCATTGGCTAAGCCCCACGAGCTTGCCCCGCGCTGGGTGGCCCAAATGCCCGCCAGTCAAGCTCAAACACTCTACCCGTGGCGAGGGAGCTTGCTCCCGCTGGACTGCGCAGCAGTCCCCGGCTCTTAAAACAAAGAGCTGGGGCCGCTTCGCGGCCCAACGGGAGCAAGCTCCCTCGCCACAAGTACAGCGCTCGGCCCTAGGGCAAGCCCGTTCACCGCCATGAAATCATCGTGCCACTAGCACACCTGTGCTAATCGACCCCTCCCCCCTGCGGCGCTATATTCCTCGGCACTTCCAACGCACCCACCGGCACCGCGCATACCCTGCGCGCGGACGCGTTGTGCGTTGGAAAAACCATAACAACCCCAAGGAAGAAGCACCATGAAACTGCACTCCCCTGTTACCCGCATCACCCTGTTGGGCGCCTTGATCATCGGCGTGGCCGGCTGCAGCAATATCAAGCCTACCGAAGACCATCTCAAGACGTTGTCGGAAACCAACCTGGGCGAGCCGGTCAAGCGTATTTCCAACGTACGCAGCGACTCGATGACCACCTACTATGTCGCCAGCGCGGCGTCCGGCGAATACAACTGCTCGGTGCCCAGCGGCGCCAGTGGCGGCATGTTTGCGGTCGCCAGTTTTGGCATGATGAAACCTGCGGCCTACTGCCAGCCCAAGGGTGCGCGTGGTAACCCACTGCAAGGGTTCAACCAGTAACCTTCTCCTGGCTCAAGTCGCGCAGTGTGCCGCGCAATTCTGCGGGGCGCACCGGCTTGGACAGAATGGCGATCTGACGGTCGTGCAAGGCGGCCTGGATGCGTTCCACATCGTGCCCCGTGAGGATCAGCGCCGGCACCGCCCAGCCCCGTTGCTCGCGCAGGGCATCGATGCATTCGATACCGGTGGCGTGGTTGCCCAGGTCATAGTCGGCGACGATGATGTCGCAATCGCTCACCAGGTCACGCCCCGACGACTCAGCCTGCACCTCGCAGCCCCAGCGCTCCAACAACGCCTGGGTGGCGAGCAGCACGTTGTGATCATCCTCCACCAGGCACACTTTCAACCCGGTCAGCAGGCCGGCCTGCCGTATGTCGTCACGGGCAGCCGCTGCACGCGGCGCGCTGGCCAGGGTCAAGCCATGCAGGCTCACCGAGGTGCCATGGCCCACCTTTGAACGCAGGCTCACCTGCACCCCCATCAACTGCCCCAGGCGCTTGACGATAGACAGCCCCAGGCCCACGCCTTCGACGTCCTTGTCCCGCAGGTGGCGTACGCGATAGAACTCTTCGAAGACCTTTGACAGATGCTCCTCGGCAATCCCCCGCCCCCGATCATGAATCTGCACCGCCAGCCCGCCGTCGCGGATGCGCACGCCCATCAACACCGGCCGGTGCGCGCCGTACTTGAAGCAATTGGAGAGCACGTTTTGCACCATGGTCGCCAACAACGCAGGGTCCACCAACACCCAGTGGGCGCAAGGCCGCAAGCGCAACTCCACCCCGGCCCAACGCGCGGCTTCGGCGTTCTGGCGCACCAGATCGGCGAGAAACTCACCCAGGTTCACCGCCTGGTATTTGGGCAACAAACGCCCGTTGTCGAGGGTGTACAGGTCGAGAATCGAACGAAACAACTGCGACACGTTAAGCAGCGAGCGGTCGATGTTATCCACCAACCGCCGCTCTTCATCGCCCAGCCGCGCTTCGCGCAAGCACGCGGTAAACAGGCCGATGGAGTGAATGGGCTGGCGCAGGTCATGACTGGCCTGGGCGAGAAAACGGGATTTTTCCAAGTTGGCGGCGATGGCCTCTTCCGACGCCTTGCGCGTACGCTCCAGCAGGATATGGGCGTACACCGGGATCACCGTACTGGTGATCATCAACATCAGCACCATGAACGGTTGCGCCTGCCATACCGGCGTCAACTGGTACACGATCAGCAGCGCCAACAACGCCAGCGCCGTGGCAATCGCCAGGTAGCGCGAGCCGTAACGCATGCCGTTGCCCAGGTTGACCCACACCATCACCGCATACAACGGCAACGCCGCCTCGCCGCCCACCACCATGCCGAACGAAGTGCCGGTGTAGTCGTGGAGCATGCCGAAAATACGCCGCGCCGGGTAATGCCCCGGCCAACGGGCGATCACCTGCCGCAAGGCAATCGAGGCGATCAGGAACAGCGCAATGTACAGAATCACCGGCAGATACGTGTCCAGCGACTGTCCTGGCAAAAAACCCAGAGCACTGATGTAAACAATCGCAATACCGGCCACCACAATGCGCAGGTTGGCCTGGTCGAGTTCAGAGTTGGTCTCACTACCCATGGGTTACGTCCTTGTGCGGCAGTCGTCAGCGGCGTCATGCAATGCGGTGCTAAGGTAGCATGACCGCGCCACACGCCGCCCCAAGGAGGAGCCCCCCATGAGCGGCCGCATCATCATCGCCGACGACCACCCGATGTTTCGCGAAGGCATGCTGCGCACCGTGCAACGCCTGCTGCCCGGCACCGAAGTGCAAGAAGCCGGCGACCTCGACACCGTGCACGCGCTGATCAGCGACGACGGCGACATCGACACCCTGATCCTCGACCTGCGCTTCCCTGGCCTGACCTGCCTAAGCCAACTGGCCGAACTGCGCCAGCAACTGCGGCGCACCACCTTGATCGTGGTATCGATGGTGGATGACCCGGCATTGATCGATCAGGTGATGGCGTTGGGCGCAGACGGCTTTATCGGCAAGAACATCGCACCCGAGGAGATCGGCCAGGCGTTGCTGGCGATTCGTGAGGGTGAGGTGTTGGTCAAGTTTGCGCCGTCGGGGTTGTTGCCGTTGGATACCCACACGTTGACAGCGCGACAGCAGGACGTGTTGAGGTTGATTGCCCAGGGGAAGACGAATAAGGAGATTGCCAAAGCGTTGGATATCTCGCCGTTTACGGTGCGGATTCATGTGTCGTCGTTGCTGAGGGTGTTGGGGGTGAGTTCGCGGGCGGCGGCGGCGGTTAGGTATTCGGGGGTGGGTTAGAGAGGACAGTTGCGGCGTTTCCGGGGTAATGACATCGGAGTGCTCATCTGCCGGCCAGTCGGTAACCGGCAGTGTTGACTCACGGACGAGCCACAAAGACCTGTGGTGCCTATGCCCGATCTGTCCCCCTTTTCACACAATCTCGCCAAGCTGATCGTGCACCTCAATCCACAATAAACAGCTTCGCCCCAATGCTCGTCGATGAACGATGGCCTTCCATGTCATTACCCACCTGGTAACTCATCCCCGCCGTCAGAATGAACTGGCGACCATCCTCCAACTCCGTGTGCAACTCGCCTTCGAGGCACAACAGCACATGCCCGCGCCAACACCAGTGATCAGCCAGGTAACCGGCGGTGTATTCCACCTTGCGCACACGCGTGGTGCCGAAGTGGCAGGTGCGCCATAAGGCGCTCCCGGTAATGCCTGGATGGACGACGGGTTCCAGCGTGGACCAATCTGTGATGCCAAAGGGGACAGCGGTGAGATCCATAGTGGGCTCGGCGGCGGTTTGAAGAAGGTTGAGGCTATCCAGCCGGTGGCGTGCGCGGTAGACACAGATGGCTGGGTTTTGTGGGATATAGGCGATTTGTTAATCTGCCAGCGTCGCTTATGGATTGGCTTATGCACATCGACCCTACGTATGTCCTTTATGAAACCGAACACTGGCTGCTGAACCATCACCTTGCTTCGACATTGCCGGGTTACCTGATGCTGGGCGCCAAGACACAGCACCGGTCGCTGGCGGATATGCCAGAGGCCGCACTGGCCGAGCTGGGTGGCTTACTGGCTAGAGCCCAGCGGGTCATGGAGTCGCAACTGCGGCCCAAATGGCTGTATATCAGCCGCTATGGGCATATGCCGGGATTCCCTCTGCACTTTCATTTCATCCCGGTGTATGACTGGGTGGAAGATGCGTTCTGGCGGGACGCGCGTTATCGGGCACTGCAGGGTTTTGGTGCGCATGCTCAGGGTCAATCGCTGACGGACGGGGCGGAATTGACGCTGTTTGTGTGGCGAGAGTACGGCGAAAGTCAGGTGCTGCCGCCGGTTGGGGGGGATTCAGTTCAGGAAGTGATTGCGCGGTTGCGGGCTGCTTTTGCTGCGGGCCAGGTGAGGTAGCGGGTGTACACGGTGCACATGTGGGAGGGGCGGTGCGACGATTCGACTTGCTCCCGATTGCGGAGTGTCAGGTGCTGGGTATGTTTGGTCGGGGTACATATCCGTTACTTGGGTGATGGCTGGTGTGGGTTCCGCCCGGGCTTTAGGCTTTAGCACTCGCATACCGCTCGTTCCACCAGACGACAAGCTCGGCATGTTGCTTGTGCGTGATCCACTGGATATTCGCGGGGTCTGTCGGGTCGCCTCCAAACACCAGCGGCTTCAGGTACCACTTGATCTTCGCGGTGAAGCGCGCGTCGGGGTGCAGTGATGGCTGCTGGGTCAGCGTAAACGGCGCGGCAAGGCTTGCATCGAGTGGCAGAGTGGGCACGGTAAGCATCACGCCGGACGCGTTGATGACGATGAAATCATCCCAGCCCTTCAGGCCTATCAGCGTATAACCCGGCAGGTAACGATCGAATGTGTAGGCTTGCATCGCGGCGAAGCTTTCATCCTGATCAAGGAGGATAAGGTAATCGTGGTTTTGCCAGCCTTCGTTCATATGGAACTCACAGTGTGTGCGAAAAAGAGAGTGTCAGATTTATTTTTTTCTTGTGGCTGTCACACTAGCCCGTCCCGCACCTGCATCAACGCAAACCCTAGTAGGTTCAAGCCTTTCCAAAGATTCGGATTGCTCGCATCCGCGTGGTCCTGCGCGAGCCCTATACCCCAGATGCTATCAACCGGGCTGGCTTCGACAATAACCCGCGAACCGGTGTGTAGAAGGTATTCGTTTAACGGCGGATTCTGAGAAAACTTGGCCTGGTTCGCTCGAACCACGATGTCGTATCGGTGTTGCAGCCAGACCTTTTCATCAAACCCGCGTACCTTGCGGCCAAGTACTTTGGCGGCACTAGCCGTAGGAGCGTCGAGCACCTGCGCACGAATGTCCTGATCGTCAAACAAGGCCGCTTTCTCCGCCATCATGAAATGCTCGGCCGTCGAGTAATGTTGACCCTCAACGAAAAATTCGGCCTCAAACCATTGGCTGAAACACGAAGCCGTGACGACAGTTTTGCTGCGCTGGTGCCCCCAGAAAAACGTAAAGCTCAGCGCTTCTCCTGCGTTGAAACGGGCGCACAGTGCGTTCAAATGTTCAGAGTCGTTCAATGAGATGCCCTCGCTAACTGGAGACCGAAGTTACAGCTACAGGGCGGGCCGAGGCAACCACGAAACTTGGCAGGTCAATGGAGCGCATCATCCTCTGGCATCGGATAGAATCCGCAGCTTATTTCGACAATGCTTGCTACAAACGAGGGAATTACATGACAAGGATGGCCGCTGTTTTCACCTTACTGAGTTGCATCGCGTCAGCCCCGGCATTGGCGGCGTCTGATTGCCCTTTTCCGCAGGGGATGCAGGCATCCATCGGTGCGTCGAAGCAGGCCATTGAAGCCAGGCAAGCGGGTGTCGCCAAGGACGAACTGCTCACCAAAATTTCCCCCGTGGCCGATGGGCAGATGTCCAAGATGCTAAAGAGCATCGTCGACGAGGTTTACGATTATCCGGTGCTGCTGCCTGAGGTGTATGCGGCCTTTCGGTTTGAGCGCTGCTTTGTTTCGCAGCAGCATGGGGAACAGGTGGCGGGGATGAAGTTTGCTGATGCTTATCCGTTGTTGAAGAAGTGTGAATTGATCGAACCGGAAGGGGCTCGGCCGCCTTGTGCGATGCGGGTGGTGCATACGGTGAGCGGGGTTCCTGAGTGATGGCCTTGGGTGGTTGGGGGCTGGGATGAAGGGCAGGTACCGGCTAGAAGCGGACAATGATAGGAAAATAAATTTATCCCCTTTTCGCTCTTTTCGCTCGTGGGTGGCGGCAGAAACCACGTACGCCCTGATGCGTTGGGACATGTAAGGATGGCGCAATCAACGGAGTAGTCATAACGATGATTTTGGTTGTTGAAGGTATCAGCGCCAGCGGGAAAACAACTTGGTGCGCTAAGCATGGAGGGCACCATGTCATTCCTGAAAACGGCCGTTTTGAAAACGAGCCGGATCGAATAAGAGATCCAGTCGGAGCAGCAACTTTTTGGGCAGAGCGAAACGTGGATCGCTGGCGAAAAGCGCTGGCCATGGAAGACATTTCTTCGTGGGCTTTGTGTGACAGTGACCCTCTCAAGCTCCACTACATTTGGAGTCTTTGGCAAATCGGCGAGACGAGCGAACACGACTGGCGACTAGAGTTGGACGCCACAAGAGAAACAATCTCACAAGGACGTATTGGCTTTGCTGACTGTTACATGGTTGGCCACATAGATCCTCAACTCGCGCGAGAACGAGCCAAAGCAGACACCACCCGCCGACGGAGTGGATTCGAGCTACACGTGCGCCTCCAACAAGCTCTGCTGACTTGGTACTCAGCTATGGATGAAGTGCTTCCCGGCAGAGTGCGATTTGGGTTTCCTTCAGAAATTCCAACCTTGAAAAGGCTTGATGGAAGATACGCGGTGGTGGTCTTTGATCAAATGATCGCATCGCTCCCACGACCTTCTCGGTCCCCCTTTTCCGCATAGCCCTGCACTACGCGCTTCGTCGCCAGTTGTCCTGGTTCAATAATATTTTTGTTTATCGTCCAACATCTTCTACAGTCCTGACCTCAATAAACAGTCGGGACAGATCCATGAAGAAGGTCTACATCGCTAACTTTGGGCGCAAAAATTACGAATGGCCCAAATGCCTCAAGAAAAACACCGTCGCGACAATGAATAACCTGGATGCGCATGCCGCTTGGTTGAATAACGATCGGGATGCGTACCATCAAATATCCATGCGCCCATCTAATTTTCTAGACAATAAACCGCCTACCCCTGCGGTTACCACGCGATGGTTCAATGCGACCACAACGGTAAATGACACCGCTGGGGATATCTGGATGCATTGCGATCAAAATCACCTGTGGTGGACGGAGTCGACTGCCGCCGCCTGCGAAATTTACCAAATGACTGAACCCGTTGAGATAGGTGCTCGACCTATCTTTGTCTACCACAAACCTTGCCTGCCTTGGTCCAGCACGAACAAGAAAGGTAGGTCTTTAAGCTGGAAAAGTTTGCATCCGAAAGCGAGGCAGATTCTTTTTACACAAGGCACCCTAGCGGCGTTATCACTGGAAAACGCAGGCTACGCGAGAGCCCTGATTGATGACGCAGACCTCTCGAAATGGCATGACCTACCGAAATGGAAAGAGGTATTGCTAAACTCAAAAAAGACCTTGGGCTCCAGCTTTACCCCTTTAGAAAGAACTTGCTATCGAATGGCTCAGACCGCTCTGTCGACGGCAGCTCATTCAAATGGGCAAGTGGTGGTGAGTACCCTCAAAAACAAGCTGATGAGTCTTTCACTAGATGATATGAGAGAGCTACTGGCTGAGCTTTTCATAGCACAGGAAGGGCTATGTGCTTTGACGGATATACCTCTTCAACTTGATGGTGAGCAAGATGATGACGAATTTTTATGCTCACTTGATCGAATCGACAGTGATGGACACTATGACCGAGACAACGTGCAGGTCGTTTGTAGGTTCGTTAATCGCTGGAAATCCGATGGTGATAACGACGCGTTCAAACAGCTCGTTGATGCGATTAGAAGGCACTAGCTTTCCCATTGCTCAGGCTGTACTCCTTGAACCGGCCCTGAATTCGTAGACGCTGGATGGCCGCTCCTGGCCGATAGCGGCCTGTTGTGAGAGGACAGTGAACAGCCAAAAACCGGCCTTCCAGATACCTCAATCTCAAGATGCCCCTCCCACTCAACCCCGATGAACTTCAACCCGCAACCCCTCCCCCTCACCCGGCGTACAGAAGTAGCTGGTAATCAGATCAAACTCCGCATCGGTCGCCGCAAACTCATGTTCCCCACGCTGGTTGCGAAGATGCAACCTGGCACGACAGGTGTGATCTTCCACCTCAATGTAGTGAACACAATGGGAAACCCCGGCAACATCAGCTAAGCCGCGTAACCATCGCCGGTCTTGAGGCGTATTGGCAGGAAAATCCAAGACCACCGTCACACCAGCCCTCAGTAGATCGATGACGACCGGGCCTACCACCTCGCGGATCTGGCGCGCAAAGCGCACATAATCTGTGATTGACTTGATCTGATCAGGGTACAGCCGTGCTAGCCACTGATCCTCACTCAGCAAAATGGCCGAGTGTTCGGCTGCGAGGCTTTTTGCCAGGGTTGATTTGCCGGAGGCGATTTTGCCTGTCATGAGATGCAGCACGGGGTTGGGCATGGGGACGTCTCCTTGTCGAAGCCTGATGATGCTGATTGCAAAGCGTTGAGGCAACCGCCGCCCGCGATGTTTGCCGCCTTATCGCGGCGTTGATACATCCTCTTGGTTGCACCCCGTTTCACAGCGCCTTATAGTTCGGCCCGTCGCTGGCATTGGCTGGCGACAGGGTTTCGCAGCCCTACAGAATAGAATCAACCTGCACAGTCATCAGACCCTCAGGCGGAGTTCGCTCGCGTCTTGTTTATGGCGGCTGTGCGTGGGAGACCTTCGGGTCTGCCGGGGGTGATTCTTCCTGGTCTGCGAACCCGCGCACAGTTGCCACCCAAGTCTGTTTCGCAGCAGCAAGGTGGCCATTCTTTTATCCCAAATAGAATCGAACCTTATGACTACTCAAAACCCGCCCCACCGCTTCACCCCCATGTCCCAAACCGCAACCGACTACCCCGTCCTGCTGATCGACAGCGATGCCCCGCTCAGCGAGTTGCATGCGTGCGCCAGCGAACGCTTGAACGCTGCCCTCGCCTATCTGCATCTGATGGCCTGTTCCAACGTGTCGGACTATGCCGAGCACGATATCAATACCGTCGCCAATACTGCCCGGATCATGGTCCAGGATGTGGCGGATGTGTTTGCGGTGATTGAGCGGCGCGGGTTTGGGGCGCCGGCTGTGAGTTGAGGGTTTGGGAGTGTTGAGGGAACCCGCTTAGGCGGGTTTTCTGGTTTTTGATTGACGGTGCTGCAGATGGGCTTCCGGCATCGTTAGCAAGACCTAATGCCGGCTATAAACAACCTGTGGCGAGGGAGCTTGCTCCCGTTGGACTGCGCAGCAGGCCCATTCTTTTAAACAAAGAGCGGGGCCGCTTTGCGGCCCAACGGGAGCAAGCTCCCTCGCCACAGGTACAGTGTTCACCCTTTAACTAACTGGCATCCGTTAGGTCAGGCGTAGCCCGGCAACCAGGGTTCTTGCTCAAGGGTCGCAATGTCTCCTTCGGCCAATAAGCGCCACAATTCCAGGATCTTGCTCTCTGGGACTTGCTTCATATGGCGAGGCTCGCCGGACTCCAGGTTTTCAAAGGTGACCGTACCTGAGAGGGACACTGCGATGCACCACTCTGCGTCGTTGGTCACTGAAACCTCTGCATGCTCCTCATCTTCCGGGCGGGTTTTTAGTTCGGCGAGAAGCTCCGGGAGCGTGTGTAGGCCAGGGTCCGACTGCATGGCCCCGTATCTGTGGCAAACGTGATAACCCATATTGACCTCGTGTGTTTAATTGGCAGATGAATTGGCATCGCACAGTAGTGCTAACAGTTCAGTCGCCAAGGCGGCGGCTTCTTGGCGGTAGTCTTTGTTCCAGTGGTGTGACCAGTCAGCAGGCTTTCCTTGATCGTCCCATTGTGACAATGCGAGCCCGTTGATGATCTCTAGTTCGAACCAAATGCGCTGCCACGCGTCGGCGTCCTGGACCAAGGCCGTGTCTTGCCACAGGAATTCTGTTTGCGCAACAAACGCCGCCCATGCGAACAGGTTGTCTGAGGCTCGTTCGCCAAGGGCTAGCCAGTGCTTTCTGACATCCAATGAAGGACTCCCTGTAATGGATTTTGAGTGTTAAGTGATGGTACAGCAGCAGGTCTGCCGCCATCGGGGGCAAGCCCCCTCCCACAGTTGATCTCCATATGTCTGATAGATCTCGATCTGCTCTGGCTCTGGCTCTGGCTTTTGATCTTGATCTTAGGCGCCCCGTTAACCACGCTGGCCGAACGCAGGCTTGAATCCGTGGGTAACCCGGCAGGACGCCGGGTTAGCCGTCCTGGGCCAAGGATGGCCCATGACGGCGGCCCACGGATTCAAGCCGGAGAGAGGGCACACCGAGCCTAGGCGAGGTGCCGAGTGGTGGGGCAAGAGCCCTTTGGTTACTTTGGGCTGGGCCGGCATTCCGGCTCTTTTCCAAAGTGACTCGCCGTAAGGGCGAAACCAATATCAGCCGTTACCCAAATAACGGATATGTACACCAAACAAACGCCATCAAAATCAATCCCCTCCCACAGTTGAAGGTGCGCCGCTATCATGTTCCCCTTTCGCCCCACGCCCCAGGAAGTCCCCATGCCCACCCTCACCCTGCGCAACGCCCTCCCCGCCGACGCCGTCCGCTGCTTTGAAATCGAAACCACCGCCTACGAAGGCGACGAGGCCGCGACCCTGGAGAAGATCGCCACGCGTATTGCGCTGTACCCCGAGGGCTTTTTGATCCTGGAAGCCGATGGCGAAACCGTGGGCTTTATCAACGGCGGCTGCGCCCATGAAGTGGTGATGTCAGACGAAGCCTTCAAGGAGCTGGTAGGCCATTCGGCCGACGCGCCAAACGTGGTGATCATGTCAGTGGTGGTTGACCCCGCGCACCAGGGCAAAGGCTATTCCACCACGCTGATGACCGCGTTTGTGCAGCGCATGCGTGACATGGGCAAGCAAACCATTCACCTGATGTGCAAGGACCAGCACGTGCCGCTGTACCAACGCATGGGCTATCGCTATGTGCAGCCGTCGGCGTCGGACCATGGTGGGATGGCGTGGCATGAGATGGTGATGGATCTCTAACAGCCCCCTCGAGAAGGAACCTCTGCGTGCAAACCCCAACACCCCTGACCTTTCAACAAACCCTGAAAAAGAACCTCAAGCGTGTGCTCAAGTTCTGGGCGCCGCTGAGCGTGATCTTCGCGGGGCTCGGCACCCTGCTGGGCTTCTACACGCTGTCCACCTATGCCACGGCCATCGGCCGCCCGGACCTGATGGCCGCCGCGCTGGAGGCCAAGTCGGCGCTGATTCCGTGGCTCGCCACGGTGATCGGCATGCTGGCCGCGTACCTGTTTATCCTGCTGTCCACCACGGTGCTGTTCGGGCTCACGGTGTCGCTGTTCAACGATGCGTCCTCGCAGCAGCACAAGCTGGTGGGCATTCTGTTGCTGCCGGTGCTGGCGGGGATCGTTGCGTTGCTGTGGCAGGTGTTTGAAGGCCCGGAACTGGATGATTGGGACAGACTTTTCTGGAGCCTGGGCTGGCTCGCCATTGCGCTGCCGGTGATGTTGGCGTTCCGATCCTTCCGGTATGCCGTCGACGCCTGCGCCACCCTGGCGAGCCCGCGCAACCCGCGCAGTTGGCCGCTGCGGGTGTGGTTCATGGTGATGGTGTCGTTGCTGCTGACGGCCACGGTGATCTCTGCCGTGTTCCCCGCCAGCCTGATCCTCAAGGCCTATATCGGCGAAGACACGCCAGAAGCGGTCAACCGCCTGAAGTACATCTCGATGTTCGCCGCCACTGTCACCCTGCTGCCGGTGGTGGTGTTCTACGTGAGCAAGGCCGACCTGTTCAAGCGCCTGAGCCTGGGCCTGCTGGCGGTGATCGTGACCGGGCTGATGGTGATCGGCATTTCGCCGGGAAGCCCCGCTGCCATCGTCTATGCCGCAGCCCAGGTCATGAACGTGCGCGACCCGGCACCCGCGCACTTCATGCTCACCAAAACCTACGCCAAGGAAGACTTCGACCCCTCGGTATGGGGCACTGTCGAAACCGTGCGCGCCCAACCCGTGGTGTCAGCCTTCCCACTGTTCTCCTTCGGCGATGTGCTGTTGCTGTGCCCCACCAGCCTGGCCAACAAGGGCCGCAAGGAATGGCCATCGCAATCGGCCTACTGCGTGCTCACCCAAAGCAGCACCGCCATTCGTATGCCGAAGAAGGCACAACCGGCAACCGCCTGCCCGCCAACCACAGGAAAAGGATCACCTGAATGTTCATCGGACGCCTCGCCCACCTGACCGGCTGCACCCCGAAAGCCATCCGGCTGTACGAGCAGATGGGCTTGATCAACACGCCCCAACGCAGCGGCCGTTACCGGGTCTACGACGCGCACCACGTGCAAATGGTGCAGCTGATCCGCAAGGCCCAGTCGGCAGGTTTTACCCTGGCGCAAATGGGCCCGTTGATCACGGTCAAAGAGGCTTTAAAGGCGTTCCCGCTGGAAATGGCCAACGCGGCCATCGACACCAAGCGCCTGGACGTGCAGGCAAAAATCGATGAACTACAGGCATTGGACCTGCATTTGGTCGCGCTCAAGGGGCAGATGAATGCGATGTTCAGTCCTCATACGGTGCAACCGCGCACCTGTCCAGATACGCAAGCGCCTCACGCAGCGCATGCTGCGGCGGACGCGGGTTAAACCCCAACTCGGTCCGGGCCTTGCTGAGGGTGTATTCCTGCCGCACACCGTGAAACAGGCGAACCTGGCTTTGCATCAACTGGGCCGGTTGGCCCGTGAGGTCTGCCCGGCGCTCGTGCAACCAGGCGATGCCCATCAGCAACCAACGCGGCGCTGGGGGTGGCAGGCGACTACCCAGCAAATCAACCACATCCGCCAAGGATGACGAATGCTCATTGGCCAGAATGTACCGCTGGCCCGAGCGACCCTTTTGCGCGGCGCGCAGCATGCCGTCTGCTACGTCGCGCACATCGACAAAATTGAAATGAAACCCAGGGTCCAGGGGCATCTTGCGGTCCTTGACCGCTTGCAAAAAACCAAGGGTGTCGGTGAGGCGGCCAGCGTTCGGCCCCACCATTGCCGAGGGTAGTACCGAGACCATCCATAGCCCCAAGGCATTGGCGGTTTGCCAGGCCATGTGCTCACTGAGGATTTTCGAGCGGTAGTAGGCGTTCTCGGTTTCCTGGTTCCACTGGGTTTCGTCCAGCGCGCTGCCGTCATGCCCCACCGCCGCCACCGAGCTTACATAGACCACCCGCTTGACGCCCGCACGGCTGGCCGCCTGCAACACACAGCGGGTGCCTTGCACATTGGGCTGCACGATGTCTGCCTCGGGGTGCCTGGCCCAATGCTTGAACACCGCCGCCACCTGGAACAACACCTCGACCCCTTGCAGCGCCTTGAGCAACGCGGGTTCGTCCTGCAACTCGGCGTAGACCAACTCACACTCAAGCCCGGCGAACGGCGCCGTCTGGCTAATATCACGCACACCGGCGCGCACGCGGTGGCCGTGTTTGAGCAGGGTTCGCACCAGGGTATTGCCCAGGTGCCCATTGGCGCCCGTGACCAGACACAACATACCTTTCGCTCCTTTGGCCGTAGAAAAACTCCGCGCACTGCCCGGCGAAAAAAGCATAAAGTCTGCCCCACGGGACAGAGTCAAGATCTAGAACGACAAGGAATCGAGCACGATGCAAAAACCCCTGATTGAAGTCAGTGACCAACGCGACCCACAAGCTGAATGCATCCTCGGCGACGGCCTGGCCGCGTTCAACGCGCAAGCCACCGGCTACCACGACCGCCTCCCCTTGACCGTACTGGTCAAAGACCCAAACACCCAACAAGTGCTGGGCGGCATCACCGGCCGTAGCGCCTTCGGCATGGCCTTCCTCGACCTGTTCCACCTGCCCGACTCACTACGCGGCTCGGGCCTGGGCAGTCAGTTGCTGCAAGCCTTTGAAGATGAAGCCCGGCGCCGGGGTTGCTTGAGTGCAGTGCTGTACACCATCAGCTTCCAAGCGCCGGGGTTTTATGAGAAGCGGGGTTGGGTGCGCTTTGGTGAAATACCCTGCGCACCCGAGGGCAGCAGCCGGGTGTTTCTGTCCAAGGTGCTGTGACGCGCTACCAACTGCCGGAAGCGCCGCCGCCACCGCTGGAACCACCGCCGCCCGAGGAACTGCTGCTGGAGCTGGAACGACTGGACCCCGAACTCGAGCCGCCGCTCGAACCCGAGCCCGAACCCGTGCCACTCTGGATAAACACAAACAACGCGGCGAACGAAGCCATGGGGATCGCCACCAACCAGTCCTGGGCCGTGCTGCCGAGCAGCATGCCCGCGACGCCATAAATCAGTGCGACCGCCAGCAAGCGCAGGAGGAAAAACGTCGGGCTGTTTTTCCAGGACTCCTTGATCAGCAAGAACAGCAGCAGGTACAAGCCCAGCACCACCGCGCCGCCCAACGGGTACGCCAGCCAGTGGATAAGGTTGACGTCGACGTAGTGATCCGCAACGAGCACGCCAGCGATATAGGCCAGCAAACCCAGCACAGTGTAGAACGCCGTACGAGCCATCCACAGCGCACCAAAAGTGGCGCCACCGATCAGCGCCGTCAGCGGCACCACCAGCAGGTACACCGGCCATTCCCGCCCGCCGACGTAAATCGCCAGCAGTACCGTCACTGCCACCGCCGCCATCAAGGCGCGGCGCCATTTCAGGGTGCCGGAGGCCATCAGCACACCCCCGACGCCACCGAACACAAACGCCAGCAGCACGGCAATGGCCCCGGCTGGAAAGCCAGGTGCAGCAACTTCAGGCAAGTCGCCGCCATCGACCAGCACCACCAGGTCATCGACGCCCTGGGAGACGCCCGCCGCGTAGTCGCCCTGGCGAAACGCAGGCGTGATGTGCTCCTCAATGATGCGATGGGCCAGCAAGTCCGTGACCGTGCCTTCCAGCCCGTAACCCACTTCGATACGCACCTTGCGATCTTCCTTGGCCACCACCAGCAGGATGCCGTCGTTGACGTCCTTGCGCCCCAGTTTCCAGGCGCGGAACAGTTGGTTGGCGTAGTCCTCGATGCTCACGCCGCCGGTGGTTGGCACCATCAGCACGGCCACTTGGGCGCCTTTGCGCTGTTCCAGGTCGGCAAGTTGGGTTTTCAGACGGGTGGTGGTGCCGTTATCGAGGGTGTTGGTGAGGTCGATCACCCGTTGGTCGAGGGCGACGCCAATCGGCGAAGGGTCCGCGTGGGCCGTACTCGACAGGCCGATAACCAGCAGCGCCAGCAGACTCAAGACCGATTGCCGCAAAATCGCCATCATGCTTTGTTACCTGAAGTTTCTCCCTGAAGGCGCCGACTTTACCCCATCGGCGCTATAACGCGTGACCCCACGCCGTTGACTATCTAAACTCCCCGCACGCATAGCAAAACGCCATAACCGAGAAGCCCATGGACTTACGCCAACGCAACAATATCAGTGTGATGGGCAACGGGGCCTCGACCCTGGTGTTTTCCCACGGGTTTGGCTGCAACCAGGCGATGTGGAATTACCTCGCGCCGCACTTTTCCGAACGTTTCCGTGTGGTCATGTATGACCTAGTGGGCGCCGGTCTGTCAGACCTCAGTGCCTTCGACAAGGCCAAATACAGCGCGCTGGACGGTTATGCCCGCGACCTGAACGAACTGATTGACGCATTTGCCCAAGGCCCGGTGATCCTGGTGAGCCACTCGGTGAGCGCCATGATCGCCACCCTCGCCGACCGCCAGGCCCCGGGCCGCATCGCCGCCCATGTGATGATCGGCCCGTCGCCGCGCTATATCGATGCAGACGGCTACACGGGCGGCTTTAAGCTCGCTGATATCCAGGACCTGCTCGACACCCTCGACAGCAATTACCTGGGTTGGTCCAGCGCCATGGCCCCGATGATCATGGGCGCCCCTGACCAACCGGCGCTGAGCGTCGAGCTGACTGGCAGCTTCTGCCGCACGGAACCGGAGATCGCCAAGCAATTTGCACGGGTGACCTTTATGTCGGACAACCGCCAGGACGTCAGCGGCCTGACCACCCCGGTGTTGATCCTGCAATCGAGCGACGACTTGATCGCCCCCGTGGCGGTCGGCGAATACCTGCACAGCGTATTGCCCAACAGCACCTATTGCCTGGTGGAGAATATTGGCCATTGCCCGCACATGAGCGCGCCCCAAGCCTGCGCGGACGCGATGCACACCTTTCTTGCACCCTGGGCCACAGCCGATGCCCGTTGACTTGTTCAACAATGCTGCCTGCGCGCTGGCCGTCACCGCAGAGGACGGAACGATCCTGCAAGCCAACGCGCGATTCGGCGAATGGCTCGGGCTGAGCCCTACCGAGCTGTGCGGGCGGCGCTTCCAGGATTTGCTGACCATGGGCGGGCGGATTTTTCACCAGACCCATCTGGCGCCCATGCTGCGTATGCAGGGCAACTTCACCGAGGTGAAACTGGACATGCGGCACAGCGACGGCCGCAAGGTGACTGTGCTGCTAAACGCCATCAAGCGCACACACGCAGGCGAAACGTTTTATGACCTGGCGCTGTTCGGCACCACCGACCGTGACAAGTACGAGCGAGAACTCCTCAACGCGCGCAAGTTGGCCGAGGCGCTGCTGCAAGAAAAAACCGCGACTGAACTCGCGTTGCAGCAAGCCCAGGCCGATCTGAGCGACGCCTATGCCATCGCCCAGCGCCGTGCGATGTTTGCCGAACAGATGGTGGCGATTGTCAGCCACGACCTGAAAAACCCGCTGACGGCGATCCGCATGGCCTCGGACTTTCTCAACCGTGGCGAACGCACCACCAAGGAACGCCAGCTGCTGGGCCACATCGGCCAATCCTCCGAGCGCGCCCAACGCATGATCGCCGACCTGCTGGACTTCACCCAGGCACGGGTCGGCCAGGGCATCACCATCAAGACCGCCCCCGTAGACCTGCATGCCCTGACCCACCAGGCGGTGGATGAACTGCGCGTAGCTTTCCCCAAGGCCACCCTGGAACACCACGCCCTCGGCAGCGGCGACGCCAGCCTGGACGCCGACCGCGTGCAGCAGATCATCGGAAACCTGGTGGCCAACAGCGTGGCGTACGGCGATCTGCAACGGCCGATCAGCATCACCTCACGGCTGGGGGATGGGCAGTGCGAAGTGTCAGTGCACAACCATGGCGCGGTGATTCCCCACACCTTGCTCGCCGGGTTGTTCGAGCCCATGACGCGCGGCACAGACCAGGGCAGTGACGTACGCAGCGTGGGGTTGGGGCTGTATATCGTGCGGGAGCTTGCGAGGGTGCATGGCGGGGATGTGGCGGTGAGCTCCACCGAGCAGGGTGGTACGACGTTCAGTGTGCGCTTTCTTCCGGTGGGCGCTGTCGAGGTTTAGCCAGGCTGCGAAGGCGGCGGCATGCGCGATAGAGATGTTGTGCCTGAACCACCGCTTTCGCGAGCAAGCCCGTTCCCACAGGTGACCGCATTCCAAGCGGGTGTACGCGGTGCAAATGTGGGAGCTGTCGAGCTTTAGCGAGGCTGCGAAGGCGGCGGCATGGGCGATAGAGATGTTGAGCCTGAACCACCGCTTTCGCGAGCAAGCCCGCTCCCACAGTTGATCGCATTTCAAGCCGGTGTACACGGTGCAAATGTGGGAGCTGTCGAGCTTTAGCGAGGCTGCGAAGGCGGCGGCATGGGCGATAAAGATGTTGTGCCTGAACTACCGCCTTCGCGAGCAAGCCCGCTCCCACACTTGATCGCATTTCAAGCCGATGTACGCGGTAAAAATGTGGGAGCTGTCGAGCTTTAGCGAGGCTGCGAAGGCGGCGGCATGGGCGATAGAGCTGTTGAGCCTGAACCACCGCTTTCGCGAGCAAGCCCGCTCCCACACTTGATCGCATTTCAAGCCGATGTACGCGGTGCAAATGTGGGAGCTGTCGAGCTTTAGCGAGGCTGCGAAGGCGGCGGCATGGGCGATAAAAATGTTGGGCCTGAATTACCGCTTTCGCGAGCAAGCCCGCTCCCACACTTGATCGCATTTCAAGCCACTGTACGCGGTAAAAATGTGGGAGCTGTCGAGCTTTAGCGAGGCTGCGAAGGCGGCGGCATGGGCGATAGAGATGTTGTGCCTGAACCACCGCTTTCGCGAGCAAGCCCGCTCCCACACTTGATCGCATTTCAAGCCGATGTACGCGGTGCAAATGTGGGAGCTGTCGAGCTTTAGCGAGGCTGCGAAGGCGGCGGCATGGGCGATAGAGATGTTGTGCCTGAACCACCGCTTTCGCGAGCAAGCCCGCTCCCACACTTGATCGCATTTCAAGCCGATGTACGCGGTGCAAATGTGGGAGCTGTCGAGCTTTAGCGAGGCTGCGAAGACGGCGGCATGGGCGATTAAAGATGCTGGGCCTGAACTACCGCTTTCGCGAGCAAGCCCGCTCCCACAGTTGATCGCATTTCAAAGGATGAACACGATCAACTGTGGGGGAGCTGTCGAGCTTTATTCAGCCAATCCCGAACACACTCCCCTGCATCACCGGTTCCACACTCCCGGTCAACACCACACCGCCCTCACCTGCCCAGTGCACGGTTACTGTCCCGCCATCGCATTGCACCTGCACCGTGTCATCCAGCAACCCCCTGCGAATACCATTGACCACCGCCCCGCAACAGCACGAGCCGGAGCCCAACGGCACACCACCGCCACGCTCCCAGATACGCAGGCGGATGCGGCCACGGTCGAGCACCTGCACAAAATGCACATTGGTCTTGGCCGGGAACAGCGGGTGAATTTCCAGCGCCGGGCCGACGGCCGCTACATCGACAGCATTGATGTCTTCCACAAAAAACGTGCAATGCGGATTGCCCATGCTGCACGCCGCCGGGTCGCCGTCGATGGGCAAATGCTGTGTATCCATAGCCTCGGCCAGCGGCACCGCCGACCAGTCCAGCGAAGGCTCGCCCATGTTCACCGACACTTGTCGCCCCGGCTGCCGCACGCAGGTCAGCAGCCCTCGATCGGTACGTAGCACCACCGAATCATTGCCGGTTTCATGCATCAACCGGTCGGCCACGCCACGGGTAGCACTGCCACACGTGGCCAGCGGTGTGCCGTTGGGGTTCCAGAATTTGATGCGCGCGGCGGCGTCGTCGCAATCGAGTACCACAGCCAGTTGATTGAAGCCGATACCGGTGTGGCGATTGCCCAATTGGCGGGCGATTTTGGCGGTGATGGGGTCATCCAGGCCACGGCGGTCGATAATGATGAAATCGTCGCCATGGGCGTGCATTTTCACGAACTGCAAGGGCATGGGGTGTCCTGTCATCGGCTGGAGTGAGTAGCAGGATACCTTCATCAAATCCTACGCACGCATTAAAAACATCCTACTTATTGATAACCATTATCAACTACCGCTAAACTCCGCGCCCTCCCACTTCCCAGTCTGTGCCCGACCGCACAGTCGCGCGCAGGCAGCTGACTCTCTTGGCGGATGAAAAACTCCAGCTTTACCTGACCCACCGGGCCGCGCTGCTGGACTATGCCGCGCCCATCGTGGGCTGCCGCGCCCGCGCCGAGGACGTGGTGCAGGAAGCCTGGCTGCGTTTCAGCGGCCAGGACGCCCAGGCCGATATTCGCCACCCGGCCAGCTACCTGTACCGCATCGTGCGCAACCTGGCGCTGGACCTCACGCGCCGCACCGCAACCGAACGGGTGCAGCCGGGTGGTGATGAACTGCTCAACGAATTGCCCTCAAGCTCAGCCTCGCCGGAACGCGAAGTCAGCAGCCAGAACGAACTGCAAGCCATCGCCCGCGCCTTGGCCCAGTTGCCCGAGCGCACGCGGCTTGCCTTCGAGATGCACCGCCTGGGCGGCTTCACCCTGCAACAGGTGGCTGCTGAGCTGGGGGTGTCGACCGCGCTGGTGCATCAACTGGTACACGACGCCCTGCGCCATTGCATGGATTGCCTGGAGCCGGACGATGACTGATTTTCTGAAAAAACCCGCGGCTGCCGCGTCTTTTGCAGTCAAGGGCGATTCCATGGGAAGCTGCCCGCCGATTTTTGCCAGCGGAGATGCCCCGTTCATGCCCACCGAGGATTGCGCCAACGCCCGCCGTGACCAGGCGCTTGACTGGCTGCTGCGTGTGCAACAGGCCCCGCAGGATGCGGATTTGCAGGCACAGCTGGCCCGCTGGTGCGCCCTCGACGAGGCCAATGCCAAGGCCTACCGCAAGGCCCAGCGCATGTGGCAATTGACCGGGCAACTGGCGCCGACCACGGCGCCGCAATGGCCCAAGCCGGTCGTGCACGCGATAGCACGCCCGGTTGCGCGCCCACGGCGCACCCGCCGCTGGGTCGCTGCCGCCATCGCCGCCTGCCTGGTCGTCGCCTCGGCACCGAGCCTCCTGCTGCGCTGGCAAGCCGACTACCGCACAGGCTTTGGTGAAACCCGCGACATCACCTTAAGCGACGGCAGCGTGGTGCAACTGGACAGCCACTCGGCCATCGCCGTGGACATCGCCGGCAACCACCGCGACGTGAAGTTGCTCAGCGGCCAGGCGTTTTTCAAGGTGATGCCGGACAAGAGCAAACCCTTTCATGTGTGGACACAGACGTTGCAAGTGACCGTCACCGGCACCGCGTTCAACGTCGACACCCAACAAGACAGCGTCGCCGTGCAGCAAGGCTCGGTCAACGTGAACGAGCGCCAGGCCGGCCGCCCACTCGCCAGCCTGGTGCCGGGGCAACGCCTCACCTACCGCGCCGGGCAGGCCGAACTCAGCGCCTTTTCCCCCAGCCAGGCCGCCGCCTGGCGCCAGGGCCAGTTGATTGCCGATGACTTGCCCATCAGCGACGTACTGGCGCAATTGCGCCGCTATACGCCTGCGATCATCGTGCTGCGCGATAAACAGCTCGGCGCACAACGGGTCACCGGCGTCTACGACCTGCGCAAACCCCAGGCCGCACTGCAAGCGGTGCTGCAGCCCTATGGTGCGAAAGTCACGGCCTACAGCCCTTGGGTACTGGTCTTGAGCAAGTAATTTTGCCTGTTTGAAAAATATTTCATCTTTTTCCTGAAAATTCCCCGCGCTGTCCCGTCTTCTGTCCCGCGCGCAGCAATTGAGATTTATTCGTATTCATTTGACTGGCCGGTCGTTTGACCGGCGCGGGGACTTTTTGCATGACTCACACCCTTCACCGCTTGCCTGGGCAGCGCGGCCCATGGCCGCTGCGTCTTAAAAAAAGCGCCGGCGCAAGCCTGCTCGGCCTGTGCTGCGCCTTGGCCGTGGTGCCCCAGGCGCTGGCCCAACCTCAGGCGGCAGGCGCCAGTTCGGCACGCGGTTTTGATATCCCGGCCCAGCCCCTGGCTGGCGCGTTGATCGCCTTTGGCCAACAGAGCGGCCAGCAGGTGACCGTGGACCCGCAATTGCTCAAGGGCGTGAACTCCCCCGGCGTGAATGGTGAGATGAGCAACGACGCCGCCCTCGCCTACCTGCTGCAAGGCACCGGTATCGGCTGGGGTTACCAGGACGGCGCGTTGATCTTCCATCGCCTGCCCACGGCCGAAGACGGGCCGGTGACCCTGGACAACACCATCGTGCTGGGCTTTACCGAAGAGAACTCATTCCAAGGCGCCACGGTGATCGATCACAAGGCGATCCAGGCGTTCCCCGGTGCCAACGGCGACATCACGACCCTGCTGCAAATGCACCCCGCCGTGCAGTTCAGCAGCGAACAAAAAGCCTCCAACACCCCCGGTGAAATCGACCCGGCCGACATCAGCATCAACGGCGCCAAGTTCTACCAGAACAACTTCATGATCGACGGCATGTCGATCAACAACGACATCGACCCCGGCGCCCACGGCTACAGCGAAACCCGCCAGTTCGACGCCGCCCCCAGCCGCTCCCACGGCATCGCCCTGGACGCCGACCTGCTGGAAGAAGTGAAGGTCTACGACAGCAACGTGCCGGCCGAATACGGTGGCTTCAACGGTGGCGTGGTGGACGCGATCACCCGTCGCCCCAGCCAGGACCTGCACGGCAAGATCTCCTACGCCATGACCCAATCGGCCTGGACCAAGTACCACATCAGCGCCCAGGACCAGGAAGCCTTCGACAACGCGTCCAACGAGCAATATCAGCCCGACTTCAAGAAAACCACGGTGCGCGGCATGCTCGAAGGCCATCTCACCGAAGACTTCGGCGCCATTCTGAGCTTCTCGCAAAAGCGCTCGGTGATCCCGCTCAACCGTTACGTCGACGGCTACACCAGCCCCAACGGCGACAACGAAAAAGACCAGACGCGCCAGCTCGACAACTACATGCTCAAGACCTACTGGAACGTCAACGACCGCCTGAGCCTGGACGCCTCGTTCATCAAGGCCCCGCAGGAAAACACCTATTTCCGCGAGGGCTACATCAACTCCGGCTTCACCAATATCAACGGCGGCTGGCAAGGCTCGCTCAAGGCCGTGTGGGAAGGTGACTCGGCGCGCTGGACCCACACCGTGGCGCTGACCGACCTCAACAGTTCGCGCACCACCGAAGCCTCAGACATGATCGGTTGGTACTACTCCAGCGTAAAAAACTGGGGCATCCCGCTGTCCAACACTTCCCGCAGCGGCGAAGGCTCCTATGGCGACCTGGACCAGACCCAGCGCGGCATCAACTACAAGCTCAAGGCCGAATGGCAAGCCTTCAACTGGGCCGGCGCCGAGCACCAGATCACCGGCGGCATGGAGCTGACACGCAACCAGGCCAACTGGGAACGCAAGACCCAAGCCACCAGCGCCCTGATCGGCAGGCGCGACAACATCGCCACCTGCCTCAACAATGACCCGCTGTGCTCCATCGGCTTGATGCTCAACGGCAACACCCGCCAGTGGGCCAATACCGTCAACGTCTACGGTGCCGGCAAGCTGGACCTGACCGAAAACAAGTATGCGTTCCACCTGCAGGACGCCATCCAGATCGGCAAGCTGGGCCTGCGCCCCGGTCTGCGTTTTGAAGGTGACGACTACATGCAGGACCAAAACCTCGCGCCACGCTTTGCCGGTGACTACGACTTCTTCGGCGACCGCAGCACCGTGCTGGTGTTTGGTGCGAACCGCTACTACGGGCGCAACCTGTTCAAGTATCGCCTCGCTGACGGTCGCCAAGCGTTCAACACCCGCTACACCCGCACCACCCAGGGCGGTGCCTGGACGTCGGTCCAAGGCAAGAACCTGAACAAGTTCTCCGACCTGAACGTGCCCTATGACGACGAGTGGACCCTCGGGCTGGACCAGGTGTGGCTCAACACCGACTTTCGCCTCAAGTATGTGCACCGCGAAGGCAAAGACAAGATCGTGCGCGCCTCCAACCGCGTACTGGGAACGGGCGCCGCGGCCGGCTACGACACCATCTACTACACCTACACCAACGCGGCTTCCAGCGAGAGCGACAACCTCAGCCTGACCATTACGCCCAAGCACGAATTCAAGTGGCTGGGCACCCGCAGCAGCGTGCAGGCGGCCTTTGACTGGTCACGTACCAAAGACGCCTACGGCACCTACGAGGCAGGCGTCAATGACGACCAATTCGCCGATGACGATGTGATCTACGACGGCAAGCGCATGGCCTACAGCGAACTGCCCGCCGGCGACTTCAATCGGCCCTGGACCGCGCGCATGACCACCATTACCGAGATTCCGCAGTTGAACCTCACCGTCAGCAACTTCTTGCGTTATCGCGGCGCCTACGAGCAGATCCTCGCCACCACCGGCACCCAGGTGATTGGTGACGAGACGCTGGCGGTGTACGACTCGGCCAAGGTCAAGGCCGCGCCCACCTGGGACCTGCGCGTCAAATGGGAGATCCCCACCGGCAAGGACCAGGCACTGTTCGCCGCCGTGGACGTGACCAACGTGACCGACCACGTCAACGAGATTCGCGGCAAAACCAGCTCGGTCGTGAGCTATGAAGTCGGCCGCCAATACTGGCTGGAAGTCGGCTACCGCTTCTAACCCCTCACCCGTTTAGCCTGGAAACCCTGATGAACAAGATTCTTGCTGGCCTGCTTGGCCCGCTGCTGCTGTGCGCCTGCGCGTCGCCCGCAACCGAGACGCCGCTGCCCTGGGCCCCGCAAGTGGTGCGCGGGCAATTGGCCAATGGCCTGGAATACCGCCTGGTGCGCGACAGCAGCCAGGCCGGGCGCCTGGACCTGCGCCTGACCGTGCGCGCCGGCTCCGTGGACGAAGACGACGACCAGGTGGGCGTGGCCCATATGCTCGAACACCTGACCTTTCGCAGCCGCGCCGGCAAGGCCGTCGACCTGCGCGCACAAATGACCGAATTGGGCTGGGTACAGGGGCGCAATTTCAACGCAGTGACCAGTTACGACCGCACCCAATACCTGCTCAGCCCCATGGCCGGCAGCACACAAACGCCGCTGGCCCTGGAGAAACTCGCACAACTGGTATTTGCCGGCGATTACAGCGCCCTCGACCTTGAGCGCGAACGCCCCATCGTGATCGAAGAATGGCGCGGTGGCCTGGGGGTGGCGCAGCGCATGAATGACCAGCGCGCCGCCACCCAGCGCGTAGGCTCGCGTTACCCGCAGCACCGCACCATCGGCAATGAAGCGGCGATTCGTACGGCGTCCCTCAGTGCCTTGCAGCGCTTTCAACAGCGTTGGTATGTGCCGAACAATATGATCCTGTCGGTGGTCGGCGACTTCGATCCACAGCAGCTCGAACAACAGATCTCACACGCGTTCGGCGGTCCCGCTGCGCAGGAACTGCCTGAGCGCGATCACCGTGAATTGCCCCTCGACGGCCAGCTGAAAATCTTCCGCCTGCAAGACCCGCAAACCGGCAGCAACCAAGTGTCGCTGCTGTTTCGTCTGCATGAGCCCGACAGCCGTGGTGCCACTGAACAGGCCAGCCGCGAACGCCTGATTGATCGCATCACCCTTTCCGCGCTGTTGGCCCAACTGCGCCTGCAGCCGCTGCAACCCGGTGTGCGCAGCCTGACCGTGCAAAAGACCCTGATTGGCGAACAGTCCAGCGTGCTCGGGGTGGCCGCCGGTGTCGACGGCGCCCATCACGATGAGGCCTTGAAGCAAGTGCTGACCGAGCTTGAGCGCTTGCGCCAACACGGTTTGACCGCCCAGGATTTGCAGCGCGAGCAAGCCAAGTTGCGCCAGTTGGCAGACGGCATGCTGGCCAAGGATGAGTCGCGCACCTTCGAGCAATGGGTAACCTCGCTCAACGATGCTGCCGTGCAAAACCGCCCTGTCGTGGCGCCGCACCAGATTGCCCAACGCACGTTGCGGGCGCTGGACAGCATCGACCTGGCCGCCGTCAATGCACGGCTCACACGCTGGCTCGACAGCCCCGACCAAGTGCTGCAATTGACGGCGCCGGGCAACAGCGTGGTGCGCCTGCCCAGCGTGAAAGAGGTGCAGCAACTGCGCACGACCCTCGCTCAAACCTCGCTGGTTGCGCCGGTTACCGCAGCCCCCGTAGCGCCGCCCAGCATCACCTTCACACCCGCGCCTGCCGGCCAGCCGGGTACGATTGTGGGCAAGCGCGTTTTCGCCGCTGAACAGGTCGAACATTGGCACCTGGCCAACGGCGACCGCCTGGTGTGGCTGCGCCGCAATGCCGAAGACGGCAAGTGGCGCCTGCAAGCCGAATCGGCCGCAGGCTTTAACCGCAGCGACGTGCCCGCCTGGCGCCTGCAAATGGCGGCGCAACTGGGCAGTGCCAGTGGCGGCGAAGGGTTGGAGGCCTGGCGCAAGCAACACAAGGCCACCCTCAGCCTTGAGCACAGCGCCACGCGCTTGCAGTTGAGCGGCACCAGCCCAGCGTCGAGCGAAGCGCTGGCCACACTGCTGCAAAGCTATCGCCAGAGCCAGGTGGGTGCGGTGATTGACGATGAGTTGTTCAGCGAGGCGCGGGATGATTTGCTGTCGCGGGTCAGCACGCGCCCGGATGCCATCGCACAGGCCCGGCGCGAACTGCGCTACGGCGCCGACAGCTGGCAGGGGCCCGATCAAGCCGCGCTGGAGCAACTGCAACCGGGCACCCTGACAGGCGACTGGCAGCACCTGGTGAAGGCCCCTGTCACCTATTACCTGATGGCGGATATCGAGCCGACGCAACTGGACGCTCTGGTGCGTGAGCAACTGGCCAATATCCCCCGTGGCACCGCACAGCCTACTCACCCGGCCCTGCAACAGCCTGGGCAACGCCAGCGCGATATCGCCGTCGCCCTTGAACCTCGTGTGGTGCTGGAAGCCAGCAGTTTCAGCGAGCAACCTTGGACACCCGAAGCCGCCGCCCGTGTTGCCGCCCTGCGTGACCTGGCCAACCAGCAACTCAAGCAGCGCCTACGCGGTGAAGCCTCCGGCGTGTACCGCCTGCGTTTCGACAGCGAACTGAACCCGGACACCCAGCGCATCGAAAGCCAGTTGAGCTTTACCTGCGACCCTCGACGCGCCGATGAACTGTGGGCTCTGGCCCAACAGACCTTGGCGCAACTGGACCGTTCGGTGGATACAAAATGGGTCGCCAGCGCACGCAACGAACTGCGCCGCCAGGAGAAAGCCCGCCTTACCGATCCCGCTACCCAATGGCGCCGCCTGTTGCTTAGCGAACGCCAGTGGCAAGACCCGCGCTACCTGAGCCGCCAGGCGCGTTTGCCGGATGGCCTGCGTATCGAGTTGATCAAACCCTTGGCCAGCCAAGTATTCCCAACGGCCAACCAGGTGTTGCTGCGCGTACTGCCCAAGGCGGACGCCCAGTGAAAAGCCTGCGTACCTTCTACCGCCTGGCCGCGCCGTTTTGGCGCCAGGGCTCGCAATGGCTGGGCTGGCTGATGCTGGCCGGTATCATCGGCATGGGCTTGTTGATCGTGCAGATCAACGTGCTGATCAATGCCTGGAGCAAGACCTTCTACGACACCCTCGGCGAGTTCGACACCGGAGCCTTGTACGCGTTAATGGGCCGCTACGTGGTGTACCTCAGCGCCTACGTGCTGATCGTGGTGGCGCTGGACTGGGTGCGCAAAGCCCTGGTATTGCGTTGGCGCCAGGCCATGACCGCGCAGTTCACCCAGGCGTGGCTGGCGGACCAGGCGTTCTATCGCCTGGGCCTGGCCGGTGAGCCGGACAACCCCGACCAGCGCATCGCCGAAGACGTGAACATCGTCGCTGACCTGAGTGTGGAGTTGGTGGCCTCGTTCATCATCAACATGGCCCAAGTAGGCGCGTTCATGAGCATCCTGTGGCAGCTGTCTGGGGTGCAGACGTTCACGGTGGGTGGCTACAGCATCACGCTGTCGGGCTACCTGGTGTGGATTGTGTTGCTCTACACCCTGGCGGGCAGCTTGATCACCCACTGGGTCGGCCGCCCGCTGCACCGGTTGAATGTGGATCGCCAACACTTTGAAGCCGACTTTCGCGCCAGCCTTTTGCGCAAACGCGAGCATGCCGAACAGATCGCCCTGTACCGTGGCGAAGCGGTGGAGCGCCAACACTTGGCCGAGCGTTTCCAGGCCATCGCCGGCAACTGGCGCCAACTGATGGGCCGCGAGCGCAACCTGAGTTTGTTCACCGTCAGCTATGAACGCGTGAGCCTGATCATCCCGGTGTTTGCCGCCCTGCCCGCCTTTCTGGCCAAGACCATCACCTTGGGCGGCTTGATGCAGATACGCAGTGCCTTCGGCGCGGTGCAAGGCTCGCTGAGCTGGTTTATCAAGCTGTACCCCAAGCTGATGCACTGGAGCTCGGCGGTGGAACGGCTGGGGCAGTTCGAACAGGCCATCGCCGCCAGCCGCTGCCAGGCCAAGGCGCCGGTGATCGGCGATTGCCTGTGCGTCACCGGCCTGGACGTATTGCGCCCGGACGCCGGAGTGTTGCTGGGGGATGTGTCGGTGCAAGTAGCCCAAGGCGAATGGCTGTTGATTGCCGGACGCAGTGGCATCGGCAAATCGACCTTGCTGCGCACCCTGCAAGGTATCTGGCCGTACTGTCGCGGCGGCTGGCAACTGCCGCCGGGGCGCAGCTTGTTACTGCCGCAGAAGCCTTATTTGCCAAGCATGCGGTTGCGCAACTTGCTGGCGTACCCGGCGGTCGAGGTACCGAGTGCGGTGCGGTTGATGGCGGTATTGCAGCAGGTGGGGTTGGCTGGACTGGTGCGCCGCCTGGATGAGCAAGCGGAGTGGGCGCGGGAGTTGTCCGGCGGTGAACAGCAACGCATTGGCGTGGCACGGGCGTTGTTGTATGCGCCGGATACGTTGTATCTGGATGAAGCGACGAACCAGTTGGATGAGGGGAGTGCCGAGGCGTTGCTGGTGTTGCTGCGTGAGGAGTTGCCCAATTGCACGGTGATCGGCATCAGCCATCAGGCGGCATTGGTAGCACTGTTTGACCGAACCTGGTCTCCCAACTAAAGACTAAACGCGGTCAAATGTGGGAGCTGGCTTGCCTGCTCCCACAGTTAGAGCACACTCCCCATCGCCTTAATCAACACCAAATCCCGCCCATAAATATCCGGCGCATACACCAACCCACCCTGGCGGTCGACCTCCACCGTCCAATAACTCAACAGCACCGGCACCGGCGTGGCCAGCCTGAATTCGTGGGTCACGCCGGTAGCCAACAGCTCATCGGTACGCGCCCGCTCGGCCGGGGTCACCAGCAGGTCGCGCAGCAGCAACGGCTGTTCAACCCGCACACACCCCGAACTGAACGCCCGTGGCCCCTTGGTAAACAACGGCTGGCTCGGGGTGTCATGCAAGTACACCGAGTACGGGTTGGGAAAGCGCATCACGATCTTGCCCAACGGGTTGCGCGGGCCGGCTTCCTGGCGCAGCAGGATATTGCCGGGGCGCGCCCAGTCGATTTGCTCGGGGGCCAGCGGGTGGCCCTCGGGGTCGAGTACTTGCAGGTTTTGCTGGCGCAGGTACTCGGGGTTCAGGCGGATCGCCGGGAGTTTGTCCTCGCGCATGATGGTCGGTGGGATGGTCCACGTCGGGTTAAGCGTGAGCCGGGTGATGCGCGACTTGAGCAACGGCGTCTGGCGCTCGGCGCGGCCGACTTGCAGGCGGGTTTGCCACACGGGGATGCCGCTCTGGTACACGCTCAATTGCGCGGCGGCAACGTTGACCAGCACGCCTTCGGGTTCCAGGTCCTGGGCCAGCCAGCGGAAGCGTTCGAGGTTGATGCGCAGTTGTTCGCGGCGCACCGTCGGGCTGATATTCAGCTCCGCTACGGTGCCGGCGCCAATCACGCCATCGGCCTGCAACGAGTGGCTAAGCTGGAAGGCCTTGACCGCCTTGACCAGCTCATCGCGGTATTGCTTGCCGCTGGGTGCACTGGACAGGTAGCCGCCATTGACCAGCCGGCGCGCCAGTTCCGGTACGCGCGGGTCTTCCATGCCGGGGCGCAGCAACGGGCCGCTGGCGACCGGGTCCCAGTGAGGGAGCGGTTGCAGGCGCACGGTGGAATAGGCATTGCGCAGGCTGCGGTAGAGATCGGCGCTAGGGCGCGCCTGGTCGAACGCTTGGGCCATGTCTTGCAGGCCGGTGGCGGCGAAGGCCAGCACCTCGACGCTGGGGTCACGGGCCGGCGGCTGGGAATGCCACAACGGTTCGAAACGCGATTGTTGCAGGCGTCCGTAGTGCAGATCCTGCAGGGCTTGCAGGTACTGGCGGCTGCTGTCGATATCGCTGCACAGCACGTTGGCCGTGGCGTCTGGTGTAGGCCGGCTATAGTGGGTGGGGTCCAGGCCGTCATCGACGAGCATTTGCAGTTGCGTTTGCAGGGCCTGGCGACGTTCGTCGGCGGCCCACAGCGGCGTATCGCCCTGCTGCTGATAGAACGCCTGCAAGCGCAGTAGCGCGGCGTCATCGATGTGCGGCGCCAGGCCTGGGCAAACGCTGGGCAGCGCGGCAAGGGCCTGTTGCACAGGATTGGGCGATGCAACGGCCACTGGCAGCTCGTCGGCTGTCGCGACCAGTGGTGCAACGAGCAGGCAAATGCTCAAGTAACATGCGTGTTTTTTGAACACTTGGCTTAACTCCAATCCGCAGCGGGGGGATGTACTGCAGATGCTGACTTTTTTGTGCCGGCTTGGCCTGGCTACCATGACTCTGGCGTTATTGAGCCATTCTGCGCTCGCCGCCACTGGTAACCCTCCTTCTTTGTATAGCAGCCTGGCGCGCTCGGCTCCAGAACTCAATCCCACTGTACTCAAAAGCGCCCTGAGCGCGGTGCAGTGTGCCGTCAATAATGGCGAAGAGCGTTCCGATCGCCTAGCGGTGATTGACTACTCCCAGCCATCGACCGCCCGTCGGCTGTGGATCTTCGACCTGCGCAAGAAGACCCTGGTGCTACGTGACCTGGTGGCCCATGGCGCCAAGTCCGGGGAAAACTTCGCCACCGAATTCTCCAATCGCGAAGGCAGCCACCAGTCCAGCCTGGGCCTGTTCCGCACCCAGGAAAGTTACCTGGGCACCCACGGCTACTCGCTGCGCATGGACGGCCTGGAGCCAGGGTTCAACGACCAGGCCCGCGACCGCGCCATCGTGATCCACGCCGCCGACTACGTAAGCCCCCTGTGGAGCAAGCGCGAAGGCCGCATCGGCCGCAGCCAGGGTTGCCCGGCCGTACGCCCGCAAGTGGCGCGCCAGGTGGTAGACAAACTCAAGGACGGCCAGTTCATGTTCTCGTGGTACCCCGACCAGCACTGGTTGAAGTCCTCGACGTACCTCAATTGCAAACCCCAACAGGTGGCGAGTAGTCGTACAATCCGTGGCGGATAGCCTGTCTCCCTATATAAAAGACAGATAAAAGAGAACGACGCATGCTTCTACATAAGTCCACCTGGATCGAGATCGGGCAGTTTCTGGAGCGCAGCCGCACGGTCGTGATCCCCATCGGTTCCAACGAACAGCACGGCCCCACCGGCCTGCTGGGGACCGACTGGATGTGCCCGGAAATCATCGCCCATGAGGCACAGAACAACGCCGACCTCCTGATCGGCCCGACCTTTAATATCGGCATGGCCCAGCATCACCTGGGCTTTCCCGGCACCATTTCCCTGCGCCCTTCCACCTTTATCGCCGCGATTGGCGACTGGGTGCGTTCGCTGGCCGGGCATGGTTTCGACAAGATCCTGTTTCTCAATGGCCATGGCGGCAATATCGCCACGATTGAAGCGGCGTTTTCCGAGCTGTACGCCGAAGCCAGCTTTGCCCGTCGCCCGGCCGGGTTTGCCTTGAAGCTGGTGAACTGGTGGGATCTGGACGGCGTGAGCGAACTGGCCCACCAGCAATTCCCCGTGGGCCACGGCAGCCATGCCACGCCGTCGGAGATCGCGGTGACGCAATGGGCTTATCCGGATTCGATCAAGACTGCCGAATACTCGCCGCAGATCGCCAATACCGGGCCGATCCGCGAGGCGCTGGATTTCCGCGCGCGTTTCCCGGATGGGCGCATGGGCTCGGACCCGGCGCTGGCGACGGTGGAGAAAGGTGGGGAGTTGGTGAGATTGGCCGCGCAGGGATTGGTTAAAACCGTCAACGCGTTCAGCAACGAAGCCAAACCCTAGCCTTACACCTATCCAAATGTGGGAGGGGGCTTGCTGTGGTGAGGGGGCTTGTCCCCCGACGGGTTCGCTGATGAACTAAATGGGGCTGCTTCGCAGCCCAGCGCGGGGCAAGCCCGCTCACCACAGCAAGCCCCCTCCCACATTTAGCCTCGTGTGTTACTTACATTCCTGGGCAGCCAGTTCTAGCCGCGACGGCGTGAGCGCCGACGCCAACGGCTTACGCTCATACAAAAACACCTTGCCGCCATCCTGGGCCTTATAGACCTCCAGCACATCATCGGCGGCGATCTTGCTGGTCAACACCACCTTGGCGTGACGCGAGTTCTGGGTCACCACCGAGGTGATCCCGTGTTTTTCCAGCTTGGGCAGCACGCACTGCACGTAAGCTTCAGGCGCCTTGTTGGTCTGCAAAGTCAGGGTCGGCGCATTGGGCGCGGACACACAACCGGCCAGCAATACGGAAGCAAAGGCCAGGGCCGGTACGAAAAAAGAACGCATGAAAAAATCCTGAAGATAAAGATAAAAGTTCACATCAACCCGCCCGAACCAACGCTTTGAGCGACACATCAAACTGCTTCAAGGCGTCGAGTTGAACGTCGCGCTGCTGCTCAATCTGCGCGGCAATCTCCGGTGCGGCCTTGTCATGCACCCACACCGACGGCACTTGCTTGTGCACCGAACCTTCGGCCTTGGCGATGTATTGCAAGTGCGCGTCATAAAACCGCGCAATAAAACGCGCCTCGACCACATCGTTACGCTGGGTCAGCAGTTGGTTATGGGTATCGAGCATCACCACCACATCGGGGTGAGCCTGCACCAGGGCGTCCAGGTTGTCGTAGACCGTCACCGACAAAAAGGCGCCTTGCAGCGAACTCATCAGCCAATCAATGGCCAGTTCCGGGTCGGAACTGCTGACGAACGCCTGACGGATGCGCCCATCGAGGGCATCCTTGGCGCCATTCAAGGCCATGTCGTGGTAGCGTTCAAGGTAGCTGAGGTTGTCGCGGGTGTTATCGCTGAGCAATACACCCACCGACTGCGCATGTTGCAGGGAGTCTACGCTACCGTCGATAGGTAGCAAATGGCTACTATGCAATTCATCCGCAATTGCCCCGTTGTTGATGGCCACAGTGCCAAGCATCAACATCATTAGACCAAGCTGGATAATCGTCCTCATCACGCATTTCCTTGAACAGCGTCTCGATGGGGTGATTTTCCGCTCAAGACCCAAAAAACAGAACTTGCGATCCGTGATGGTGACTATTATCTGAACCGATAGTGCACCCATAAAACCTATAAGGACCCGCTATGAAGCCCCACCAGAAAACCTTCGACCGCATCCGCGAAGCCGTCTTGCCAGAGTTTCGCGAGCGGGTCGCCGATTACCTGGTCGACTATGAAAGCGTGCTGCAGGACACGACGGCCAACGCCGACCAGGTCATCGCCAGCGCCCAACAATTGCGCGGTTACCTGCGTGGCTTGAACACCACGCGGGTACTGGGCATGGCTGATTGGGAAGACCTGGACCGCCGCGTGGCCCAGGAATGGCTGTAAAAACCTAGAGCGCAGGACGCGTCAGGTTCACCCATTCCTGCACCGATGGCCGCTGCCACTGGCGCTGCGCGTACTCCACCAGTTCGGCGGGTACGTTGTCGCCGTTGAGGATCAGCCGATTGAGCATCACGGCCAGGTCCACATCGGCAATCGACCACTCGCCGAACAAGTACGCCGGGCTCCCCGCCAAGAATGCCTGCGCCGCACTGATCAACTTCGCGGCCGCCACTTCGGCCTGGGGCGACAACGGCGGCATCTTCTGCCCGTAGAACACCACCAGCGTCGAACGCTCCTGGCGAATCGGCAGCAGGTCACTGCGCAGCCAGGCCTGCACCTGCCGCGCCCTCGCCCGCTGCTTGGCATCGGCCGGGTAGATCGGCGTGTCGGGGTAAGTTTCTTCCAGATACTCAGTGATCGCCGAAGACTCCGACAGCGCAAAGTCGCCTTCCACCAGGGTCGGTACGCGCTGGGTCAGGGACAGCTTGGCAAAGTCGGCCGTCTGGCTTTGCGCGGCGTCCAGGTCCAGGGTCAAGGTATCGAAGGCCAGGCCTTTTTCCCGCAGGGCCACAAATACCGACATGGCATAGGGGCTGGTGAACAGACTATCGACGTACAGGCGCAGCGCAGGTGGGTTCATGGCGGGTCTCCTTGAGTGAAAGCCCACGCTACGAGATCTGCGGCGAGAAAGACAATGGCAGGTTTTTATAGGGGCATTCCGGTTGGGAATAGCCCCACATTCGGACCTGCGTCGCGGTCTAGAAGTCGACAGTGGCCGACACTTTCACAGTACGCGGCTCGCCCTGAGTCAGGTAGTTATTGGCCGTTGAGGCCGATGCCCAGTACGCCTTGTTCGCCACGTTCTCGACATTGGCCCGCAGGGTGATGTACTTGTCATCGGCCTTGAAACCGTACCGGGCACCGAGGTCGACGCGGGTCCAGGCCGGGATGTCCAGCGTGTTGGTGGCGTTGACGTACTCAGCACCGGTGCGCAGCATCCTCGCACTGACAGCGGCGCCTTGAAGGCCGGGAATATCCCAGTCGGCACCGACGTTGAACTGATAACGCGGCACACCCGCCGCACGGTTACCGTCGGTGGCGCCGTTGGAGGTGTTCTTAAGCTCGGTACGCATCAACGTGGCGCCGGCCAGCAGGCGCAGGCCGTCAACGGGTTCGCCGAATACGTTCAACTCCACGCCCTTGTTGATCTGCTTGCCATCGACGTTGAAGGTCCGCGTACCATTGGGGAACTGCGGCGTGACGCTGTTGGGATTGTTGTTGGTCGCGCTGTTGGGCTGCTCGATGCGGTACACACCCAGAGTGGCGCCGACGTTGTCCCAGTCAAGCTTTACCCCGGCTTCGGTCTGTTTGCTGCGGTTCGGCGGGAACACATCACCGCTGTTGGTGATATCGGCGGCCGTCGGCACTGTAGGCCCCTGGGCCAGGCCTTCGATGCGGTTGGCGTAGAACGACACGTGCTCCCACGGCTTGATCACCAGGCCATACACCGGCGTGGTGATCGACTCCGCGTAGTTGGCGTTGCGCACCCCTGTGGTGGTGTTCCAGGCATCCACTTCGATGGTCTGGCGACGCACGCCCAGGGTCAGCAGCACACGGTCATCGATAAAGCCCAAGGTGTCGGACACCGCCGCACTCTTGATACGGTTCTTGCCCACCACTCGCGGGTCGTGAATATCGCTGCCGAAATAGGTCACGCTCGGGCGCGGGATCTGAATCGGGTTGTACAGGTTGCCCGGCTGGCGGTTGGCTTGCAGGATCGCCTCGAACGCCGAGCGCTGTTCACCCCAGATGCCCGACAGGCCGACGTTCATCTGGTGGGTCACTGGCCCGGTGTTGAAATGCCCGTTCAAGCCGGCCATGGCGCTCTTGTTGTCTTCATCGTGGGGTGAATACAAGAACCCGACCCTCCCGGCGCCGTTGTTACCCACATACAACGACGAGTACTCACCGTTTTCCCGCGTGTGCTTGGCGCCGCCGCCCACGTAGGCGGTCCAGCTTTCATTCAGGTCATATTCGGCATTGAACATGCCGTAGGTGTCTTCCAGCTCCGACCAACTCCAGTCTTGGGCATAGTTGTGCTTGGCCGACGGCGCCTTGGGCACTTGGGTGCCGTTGGGGTAGACCACCGAGCGGCCGTTGTTGATGCGCTCTTTCTGGTAGCCGAAGTCGGTGGACACCCGCAGGCGGTCGCCCCGGTAGTCCAGGGCCACGGCGATCAGTTGGGAGCTTTTGAATTCGTCATCGATGGCCGTGTCGCCGCCATGCTTGGCCAGGTTGACCCGTGCGCCGAAGCGGTTGTCTTCGCCAAAGCGTTGGCCCAGGTCCAGGTGCCCACCGGTCTGCCCGCCGCTGGCCGCATCCAGGGTGACGCTGCGAGTAGCAACGTCTTCAGCACGCTTGGGCACCAGGTTGACGCTGCCGCCAATCCCCGAACCGGCTGGCGGCACGCCGTTGACGAAAGCGTTGGGGCCTTTGAACAATTCCACGCGTTCCAGCGCTTCGGTGGTGATGATCTGCCGTGGCAGCACGCCGTACAGGCCGTTGAAGGCAATGTCATCGGTGTTCAGCGGCAGGCCGCGAATGGTGAACACCTGGGAAAAGTTGCCGAAGCCTGAGGATTGGCGCACGGACGCATCGTTGAGCAATACATCGCCCACGGTGCGTGCCTGCTGATCGGCGATGGTCTTGGCGGTGTAGCTGACCACACTGAACGGCACATCATTGATCGAACGGCTGCCCAATACGCCAAGGCGCGCCGAACGCGCCACCTGACCGCCGCCGTAGGTGTCGGCCTGCGCACCGCTTTCGCCGCTGATGGTGGTCGCCCCCAGCTCCACCGCATCACCGTTGGCTTGGGGCACCACGGTATAGCCACTCGCGCCGGTGCTTTGCAGGGTATAACCACTGCCCTGCAGCAACTGCATAAAGCCTGATTGCGCGGTGTAGCTGCCCTGCAAGCCGGGGCTCTGCTGGTCGTTGAGCAGCTTGGAGTCAAACGACAGCGGCACCCCCGACAACGCCGCAAACTGCGCCAATACATTGCCCAACGGCCCCGGCGCAAGGTTGTAGCTGCGCGCTGCGCTGGTGGACGCCGCCTCTGCGGCCTGCGCGCAATGCAACGGCACGATTGCGGCCAGGGCAACGGCCAGGCTCAGGGCCTTCAGGGGGCGGATGGGGTGTGGGGTGAAGGTCATGGGCATTCCTGTCGGCGCGGTGCAACGTTGAGGGTTCTCCCCTACACCGGGCGACAACGAAAAAGGTATCAGCGAAAAGTGAAAAAGATTCAGCGCGGCTCGACGGTTACCCAGTAGCCCGCCAGGCTGCTGACCTTGACCGGCAGGGTTTCCTGCAACAGGCGCAGGGCGGCATCGGTATCGCGCAGCGGGAACGCTCCGGAAACCGTCAACCCGGCCACGCTGGCGTGGCAACGCAGCACGCCGTGACGGTAGCGGCCCAACTCGTCCAGCAGGTCTGCCAGGCGCATCTGCTGGGCCAGCAGCATGCCGTTTTCCCAGGTCATGGCGCTGACATCCAACGGTTCAACAGCCGCCACGCTGTCACTGGCGAATGCGCTCTGTTCACCAGCCTTGAGGATCACGCCATCGCTGGCGTGCTTGGGCAGCATTTGCACCGCGCCTTCAAGCACCGCCACGCGGCTGGCCTGCTCCCCTACCCGCACACTGAAATGCGTGCCCAGCGCACGCGCTGTACCGTGGCGCGTCTGCACGAGAAACGGCCGATGGGTCGGCGCAGGGTCCTTGGCGGTGGTGATCATCACCTCGCCTTGCAGCAGTTCGATGCGCCGCTCCTGGTCGGTAAAAGCGATATTCAACGAGCTGCCCGTGTTGATCAGCAGGCGCGTGCCATCGGGTAAGGTGAGGTCGCGTTGTTCGCCGATGGCAGTGTGTTGGTCGGCGGTCCATGCCTGCCACGGGTTTTGCCGATAAGCGAGCCAGGTCGCAGGCCCCGCCAGCAGCAGCAACCCCAGCGCCTGGCGGCGTCCCAGGGTTTTCTTGCGGCCGATGCGCTTGAGGGTGTCGCCGGCAATCGCACCCGGCACGCTGTTGAAGTCCCCCAGGATCGCCTCCGCCCGCTGCCAGGCCTGGGCATGTTGGGCGCTGCGGCCTTGCCATTGGGCGATGGCGCGGCGGTCGTCGTCGGTGGCGCTGCCAGACTGCAACTGCACCATCCAGTCGGCGGCTTCGCCGAGGATCTGCGGGTCGATGGACGGGTTCATGCCACGCTCAGGCACGCGAGGAAAGCCTCGCGCATGTAGCGTTTGACCGACACCAGCGACACCTTCAGTTCATCCGCAATCTGTTGGTAGGTCAGCCCGTCGATCTGCGACATCAGGAACGCCTGGCGGGTTTTTACCGGTAAGTCCCGCAGCATGGCCTCGATGCGGTACAGCGCTTCAAGGATCAACCAGCGGCTTTCCGGCGACGGCACGTCTTGCTCGGGCAAGTGGGCGATGGTTTCCAGGTAGGCGCGCTCGACTTCCTGGCGGCGCCAGCTGTCGATCATCAGGCCCTTGGCGATATGGGTGAGCAATGCACGCGGCTCGCTGCCCCAACCCGCGCTGTGCTGGCGAGTGAGCAAGCGCAAGAACGTGTCATGGGCCAAATCGGCCGCATCACTGGCGTTGCCCAGCTTGCGGTCGAGCCAGCGGTACAACCATCCGTGGTGTTCGCAGTACAACGCCTGGACAGGCAGATGGAGCGAAGACGACATGCAGATCACCCAGCAACTGGAAGTAATTAAGAATTGATCGCATTCTAATCGGCAGGGTGAAACCCAGCAGCGTACAAATTAATGTTATAGAATAACACCCCACTTCTACCCCGACCTGTGACCCCGACCCATGACCGATGCTGTTCCCTTGCGCCAACGCCTGCTTTCCATCGACGCCCTGCGCGGCCTGGTGATCCTGTTCATGCTGCTGGACCATGTGCGCGAAACCTTCCTGCTGCACCGCCAGGTCAGCGACCCGATGAACATCGACAGCACCGAGCCTGCGCTGTTTATCAGCCGCACCCTCGCCCATTTGTGCGCGCCAGTGTTTGTATTGCTCACCGGCCTGTCCGCCTGGTTGTACGGCCAGAAACACCAGGGCCGGCGCGATGTGTCGGCGTTCCTGTTCAAGCGCGGGCTATTCCTGGTGGTGTTGGAGTTCACCTTGGTCAATTTCGCCTGGACCTTCCAACTGCCGCCTAGCGTGATCTACATGCAAGTGATTTGGGCGATTGGCGTGAGCATGCTCGCCCTGGCCGCGCTGGTGTGGTTGCCGCGCCCGCTGTTGATCGGCTTGGCGTTGGTGATCATCGGCGGGCATAACCTGCTCGATGGCCTGCATTTTGCGCCGGGGTCGGCGCTGCAAAACCTGTGGGCGATCCTGCATGAACGCGGCTGGATCGAAGTGAGTGACACCCTGCGCCTGCGCACCACCTACCCGGTGTTGCCGTGGATCGGCGTGATTGCCCTGGGCTATGGCCTGGGCCCGTGGTTCGCCAATGGCGCGCAACCCGCGTTACGTCAGCGTTATTTGCTGCTGGCGGGTGTGGCTGCCTTGGTGGGATTTGTGGTTTTGCGAGCCTTCAATGGCTACGGGGAAAAACCTTGGCAAGGCTATGAAAGCGGCGTGCAGACGTTGATGAGTTTTTTCAACGTGACCAAGTACCCGCCTTCGCTGTTGTTTTTGGCGTTGACCTTGGGGGTTGGGTTGTTGCTGTTGCTGGCGTTTGAGCGTGTGGGGCATAAACGCTGGATCAGCGTTTTGGCCACGTTTGGCGCGGCGCCGATGTTCTTTTATTTGCTGCACTTGTATGTGCTGAAAATACTGTATGTGGCGTGTGTGGCGTTGTTTGGCTTGAACCATGGCAACTACTTTGGTTTTGACAGCATTGGCGCGGTGTGGATGGTAGCGCTGTTGTTGCCGTTGGCGCTGTACCTGCCAGTGCGCTGGTTTGCCGGTTTGAAAGCCCGGCGCCGCGACCTGGCCTGGCTCAAATACCTCTGACCCCACACAGTCAAAACTGTGGGAGCGGGCTTGCTCGCGAAAGCGGTGGATCAGTCGATACAACCGGTGACTGACACTCCGTATTCGCGAGCAAGCCCGCTCCCACCTTTTTTACCGCGTTAAGCCAGTTCGGTACGAAGCTGGCGAGCCGCTGCCACCATATGAATCAACGCCGCCTCCGTCTCCGGCCAACCCCGCGTTTTCAAACCGCAATCGGGGTTCACCCACAACCGCTCGGCCGGAATCCGCTTGGCCGCCTTGCGCAGCAGGTTGGCCATCTCCGATGCATCCGGCACCCGTGGCGAGTGGATGTCATACACGCCAGGCCCAATCTCATTCGGGTAAGCGAAGGCTTCAAACGCGTCCAGCAGCTCCATGTCCGAGCGCGACGTCTCGATGGTGATCACATCGGCATCCATCGCCGCGATGCTTTCGATCACATCGTTGAATTCGCTGTAGCACATGTGGGTGTGGATCTGGGTTTCATCGCGCACGCCAGAGGCGCACAGGCGGAACACTTCGGTGGCCCAGTCCAGGTAGTGCTGCCACTGCGCCTGGCGCAACGGCAAGCCTTCACGAAAGGCCGCTTCGTCGATCTGCACGATCTTGATGCCGGCCGCTTCCAGGTCCACCACCTCGTCACGGATCGCCAGGGCCAGTTGCCGAGCCTGCACTTCGCGGCTCACGTCTTCACGGGGGAACGACCACATCAGCATGGTCACCGGGCCGGTCAGCATGCCCTTCATCACCTTGTGGGTCAGGCCTTGGGCGTAGCGGATCCACTCCACGGTCATGGCCTTCGGGCGGCTCAGGTCGCCGAAAATCACCGCCGGTTTCACGCAGCGCGAACCGTAGCTTTGCACCCAACCGAAGCGGGTGAACACGTAGCCGTCGAGTTGCTCGGCAAAGTACTCGACCATGTCGTTACGCTCAGCTTCGCCGTGTACCAGCACGTCCAGGCCGAGGTTTTCCTGCACCTCGACGGCGTGCTTGATCTCGCTGTGCATGGCTTCGACGTATTCGGCCTCGCTCAACTTGCCGGCTTTATAGGACTGGCGCGCCAGGCGGATCGAAGCGGTCTGCGGGAACGAACCGATGGTGGTGGTTGGGAACAACGGCAGGTTCAGGCCGGCGCGCTGTTTCTCGATACGCTGGGCAAACAGCGATTGACGCTGGCTGTCCTTGGCGGTGATCGCCGCCACACGGGCTTGTACCGCAGGTTTGTGGATACGTGGCGACGCGGCACGGGCGGCTTGCACGGCACGGCTGTTGGCCAAGGCGGCCAACACGTCGGGGGCTTCAGGCGCGGTGACGGCTTTAGCCAATACCGCCACTTCAGCGCACTTCTGCACAGCGAAAGCCAGCCAGCTTTTCAGCTCGGCATCCAACTGGTCTTCACGGCCCAGGTCGACCGGGCTGTGCAGCAGCGAGCAGGACGGCGCGACCCACAAGCGATCACCGAGTTTTTCATGGGCGTGCTGCAAGGTCGCCAAGGCGTTTTCCAGGTCGCAGCGCCACACGTTACGGCCGTTGACCACGCCCAGGGACAACACCTTATACGCCGGCAGGCGATCAAGGATGGTCGGGTACTGTTCCGGTGCACGCACCAGGTCGATATGCAGGCCGTCCACCGGGAGGTTGGCAGCCAGGCCGAGGTTCTCTTCCAGCCCACCGAAGTAGGTCGCCAGCAGTTTTTTCAGCGGGTCGCGCTGGATCTGGTTGTAGGCGCGCTCAAAGGCGTTTTTCCATTCCTGCGGCAGGTCCAGCACCAGGATCGGCTCGTCGATCTGCACCCACTCCACGCCCAGGTCGGCCAGGCGTTGGAAGATCTGGCCGTACAGCGGCAGCAGGCGGTCCAGCAGGTCAAGCTTGTCGAAGTCGCCGCCCTTGGCCTTGCCCAGCCACAGATACGTCAGCGGGCCAATCACCACCGGCTTGACGGTGTGGCCCAATTCGCGGGCTTCCTGGACTTCTTCGAACAACTGGTCCCAACCCAGGTGGAACTGCTGGTCAACGCTGAATTCCGGCACCAGGTAGTGATAGTTGGTATCGAACCACTTGGTCATTTCCTGGGCGTGGGCACCGCCGCAACAGCTGTCGCTGACGCCACGGGCCATGCCGAACAGGGTTTGCAAAGTAGCCTGGCCGTCGGCCGGGCGAAAACGCTCCGGGATCACGCCGAACATCAGCGAGTGGGTCAGCACCTGGTCGTACCAGGCAAAATCGCCAGCCGGCAGCAACTCGATGCCCGCCTGCTGTTGCAATGCCCAGTGGGTCTTGCGCAAATCACGGCCAACGGCCCGCAGGCCGGCTTCGTCGAGCTCGCCCTTCCAGAACGCTTCCTGCGCTTTTTTCAGTTCACGATCGCGTCCAATGCGCGGAAATCCCAGGGAATGAGCGACTGCCATGACTTACAACTCCAATGTCGTTTTGTATGGCAGCTATTGTCGGCAAGCACTGATAGTGAGACAAACTCATATTATTCTAGATGATCACAAGATCTGCTCATGTTGAGATCAGGTGCACGTAGAACGCGTGGAACATGAAATACGCACACACCGCCAGCGCTACACCCATGCAGCGGTTGAACAAGGTGAACGCCGATGCCCCGTTGATCCGACGTCCCAGCAAGGCGCCCAACAGGGAATACAGCCATGGCGCACCGAACGCACCAAAGGCCAACGCCGCCGAAACTGCCGCGATGGACACGCCGGTGATATGCGCCGCTGGCAACATCACACTGGTGATCGGCAACACCGCCATGATGCCCTTGGGGTTGAGCAACTGGATTACCAGGCCGTTCCAGAACGTGAGGGTTTTGGCCGGGGCGCGGGTTTCATCCACCACCGTGCGTGCGGTAAATACCTGGTAAGCCAGATACAACGTGTACACCCCGCCAATCAACGAGATATACGGCAACGCCGCTTGGGAAATGATCGCCTCGCCGGTGTAGCCGAACACAACAAACAGCAACATCATCGCGCAGCCCACACCGATAAAAAATCCGGTGGAGCGGCGGAACTGGCCGGTAAGTCCGGCGTTGAGCCCCATGAAGTTCACGGGACCGGGGCTGTACATGACGCTGAAGGCGTAGAGGAAGATGTCCATGGAAGACCTGCACTAGAGAAAGTGCGATGAGTCTACGCAGGGGGTTGGTGGGCAATCTTGTACGTTTGTGGTCGAGACAATTCTACGCATTGCACGTCGTTTTCTGCGCATGGAGTACCTGACTTGAAAGAGCACGGACTGATGCCATAATGCCTCTACCTCTTCAAGATCACATTGATCAGGACATCCAGGTGCCATAGAGCGCCCCCCCCGAAAAAGGACTTTTCCGGTGAACATACGCTGCCTGCTATTCCTGCTTGTGCTACTCACAGGTTGTGCGCAAATCCAGCCTCGCGACGCAAAAATAGACAATGCGTCTGACGGCGCGGTCATGGTTCAGATTCTGGTCAACAGCGAACACGTCAGCTTTTTCTTCAAGAACTGGCAAAGCATCACGCTTGAGCGCGTGAGCGGCCCCAACGGTGAGCACGGCGACAAATTCTCCCTGTCTAAAAACGAAGAAGCCTCTTCCCGATCTGCCCTCTACGCGGGCTCACTGCCTGCGGGCAGCTATCGGTTGGTACAGTTCAACGCAGGTCAATGCGGCGCAATGTGTGTCAGCAATGAAGCGAATATCGGTCCGAACTTCAGCCGTTTTACCGTACAAAGCGGTCAGTTGACCGACTTGGGGGTGATTGTGCAGACCCCGGTAAACGATCGCCTGTTATCCGCACACAGCCCCGCGCCCTCCGCCGAGTCGACGCGCGAGCGGGTCGTCGAGCTATTGCCGGGGCTGGCGCCACTGCTCGCAAAGCCTGTGCTGTCATGGGATAGCCAAACCGTACCGGCCGATATGACAAGCGCCTTTGAATTGAGTAAAAGCGCCAGCTTTGGCGCCATGTCCCTTCAGCAGACCGCCAACAACACATTCATCTACGCCAGCGCCAACGGCGTGGTCTATGAATGGGCGCCAGGCCAGACCGCCACCGCGCTTGATGTGGGGGTACGCAACGCGCTTGAAGCGACGCTCGTCACATCCTCGGGCAGTTGGTTGGCGGGGGGAGAATTGGGAACCTTGTTGCAATCGGACGACCAGGGAAAACACTGGCGGTCCATCCGCGGCAACTTGCCTTTTGGCGTCGTCGGCAACCTGCATCAATGGAAGGACCAAGTCATAGCAACCACGCTGCGTGGCAAAAGCATCTTCATTCATAGTGCAGCACTGGGAAGTAATCGCTGGACTCAGCTGGCGCGGTATGAAAAGGAACCGTCCATGCGCGCGCTGACTTATCTGTTCCCGCCAAGATCCTACTTGCTGGGGAACGAACTGGTCAGCTCGGTGCCAGGCGATCAGGTTGGCGTGCTTAACCTTGAAAGCCGCCAGTCCACGCTGTACCCACTGCCGGGTGGCATTTCTCTGTTCTGGGCATCCAACGATGGCGTGCTGCATTGCAGCTGCGCGGCAACCATGGTCTACAACCCGTACGAGAGCCATGACCGCGGCAAGACCTGGCAAGACTCGACACACACGCGGTATATGTTTGCCTCCAATTTCAGGGACAAGAACAACGGCGTCGCCCTGCACTATGTGCTCTATTCCGATATGCGCATGGCCTACACGCAAAACGCGGGTGCGACCTGGACTGAGACGACCACGCTCTCACCGACCTTTGTTAATGAGTTCTTCTACAGCCGCGACGGCAAATGGGTGTTCGCCTCCTTGGTCAATGGCCGCCTGCTGCAATCCAGCGATGACGGGCGTAGTTGGACCACGGCTATGCGGTAGTCAGGCGATATCACTATGGGCAGCGCAGCTGCCCCCTTCCACAGGAGGGCGAAGCATCGTTCAGTCAATCAAGCCATGGGCATCGTAGAAAGGATACGGCCCCGGATACTCCCCAAACACGCCGTTATGGCTGACCAACCCCTGCTGCGCGTCCCAGCGATGCAACAAATACCCCGCCGGCTCCAGGTTGAAATGCGCCGGCGCAGTCTCCTGCAAATCCAGCACGATCTGGTGCGAGGTGCCGGGGCACACGCAACTCACGCTGCCGCCAAAGCGCCGCTGCATCGGCCGATGCAAGTGACCGCTGAGCAGGCGTTCCACTTGGGGATGGCGGGCGACCACGTGCTCCAGCCCGGCGGCATTGATAAAGGGCTCACGGTCCATATGGCCAATGCCGCTGATAAACGGCGGGTGATGCAGGATCAGCAACGTCGGCGCATCCGGGCGCAACGCCAATTGCTCATCGAGCCACTGCAATTGGCTGTCGAGCAACTGGCCGCCATGACCACCTGGGATAGTCGAGTCCAGCCCGATCAGCCTGAGCGGATGTTCATCTACGACCCAATCCAAAGGCCCGTCTGCCGAGGCTGGCAAGTAGCGGTGATCATGGAACGCATCAAGCAACGGCCCACGGCAATCGTGGTTACCCGGCACCAGGTAGCACGGCATGTGCAGGCGCGCGAGTTCGGGGTGCAGCACCGCGTATTCATCGGCACGGCCGAAGTCCACCAGGTCGCCGCTGATCACCACGATATCGGGGCGCGGCTGGCTGGCATTCAAATGGTCGACGGCACGGCGCAAGGCACCCAGGGTATCGACCACGCCGTAGGTAAGGCGCTGGCCGGCTTTAAGGTGCAGGTCGCTGATGTGTGCGACAAGAAATGGACTTTTCACGATCAACTCTCAAGCATTCAGGGTGAACAACATGTGCGGTGCAATCGCCAGGGCAATCGGCGCGCCGACGGTGTAGAGCTGGTTGTCGCTGCTGTCCACCAGCAGCGGTTGCGGGCCGCCGACATCCACCAGCAAGCGGCTTTGCGCGCCCTGGAAAAACTGCGCCAGGAGATGGCCGTGCAGGTGCCCTTCGCGCTCCATCACCCGCAGGTGTTCGGGGCGGCAGTACAGGGTCTTGGGCAAGTGGGTGTCATGCCACGGTAACTCGCCGCCACAGACTTTCAAACCGTGGGCTGACGCCTCGATCACCTCGAACGCATTGAGGTTGCCCACAAAGCCTGCGACAAACGCATTGGCCGGTTTCTGGTAGATATCCCGCGGGCTGGCCAGTTGGGCCACCCTGCCCTGCTCCATCACCAGGATGCGGTCGCCCAGGGCCATGGCTTCGCCCTGGTCGTGGGTGACGAACACCGAGGTGATGCCCAGGCCGCGCAGCAGGTCATTGAGTTCACTGCGCAAGCGCTCACGCAGCTGTGCATCGAGGGCCGCCAACGGCTCATCCAACAACAATACCTTGGGGCGCGGCGCCAACGCGCGGGCCAGTGCCACGCGCTGGCGCTGGCCGCCAGACAGTTCGTGGATGCTGCGCTTGCCATGCGCCTGCAAGCCCACTAACTCCAACAATTCATCACAGCGCTTGCTGCGCAAAGGCTTGGACATGCCGCGAATCTTCAAACCATAGACAATATTCCCCGCCACATCCAGGTTGGGAAACAGCGCGTAATTCTGGAACACCATGCCCACATCGCGGCGCTCGATGGGCAGGCGGGTCACGTCCTGGTCGCCGAAAAACACCTGGCCCACATCCGGGCGTTCCAGGCCGGCAATCAGGCGCAAGGTGGTGGTTTTGCCACAACCGGACGGGCCAAGAATCGCCAGGGTTTCGCCGCCTTCGACGGTCAGGTCCAGGTCATGCACGGCCACGGTGCCATCGGCGAAGGCCTTGCGGCAGCCTTGCAGGCGGATAGTGATAGCGGTCATCGACGCTCTCCACGGGACAAACGGGCACTGATGGCCTGCAGCGCAATCAGCAGCGGCACGATCATCAGCAAAAAGATAAGGGTGTAGGCGCTGGCGATTTCCAGGCGCGCCGAGGCGTAGCTGTCGGCCAGGCCAACCGGTAGCGTCTTGGTCATGGGCGTGTGGAGCATCCAAGTCAGGTTGAACTCACCCAGGGACAACGTCACCACCATCAACACACCGGCCAGGATTCCCGCCCGGCAGTTGGGCACCACCACGCTGAAAAAGCGCTTGATCGGCCCCGCGCCCAAACTGGCTGCGGCCTCTTCCAACACCGGCAGTTGCTGGCGCTGCATCACCGCCATCACCGGGCGCACCAAAAACGGCAAGGTGAACAGCACATGGCCGACGAGGATGAACAACCAACTGCTGCGGAACGAGCCGAACTGGCCGTAGGTCAGCAGCAAGGCCAGTGCACTGGCCAAACCCGGCATGGCCACCGGCAGCACCATCAATTCTTCGAAGGCGCGGCTGAAGCGGTTGTTCATGCGCACCAGGGCGTAGGCCGCCGGGACACCGATCACACACACGCACACCGCACAGGCCACGGCCAGTTGCAGCGACAGCCACACGGTGGGCGAATACGCCTGCCACACCTGGACCAGCCAGTCGAAGGTCAGGCCGCTGGACACGCCAACAAAGAAGTTGCGCGTCAAACCGGCCAGCAGCGACATCAGCACCGGCACCAACATAAAGGCGCACACCAGCAAGGTGAACAGCAGTTGCATCACAAACAGCGATGAGCGTTTCACAAGACCGTCCCCGTGTTTTTCACCAAGCGCCGGGTCAGCAGCAACACCGCCCAGGTCAGCGCGCCGAGTACCACCGACAGCGCGGCGGCCACGGCAAAGTTGGCGTAGTTGGTGAACACGTTGTAGATCGCCACCGGCGTGACATTCAGCCGTGTACCCAAGGTAAACGCCGTGCCGAATGCGCCCATGGAGGTGGCAAAGCAGATCGCCCCACACGAGGCCAACGCTGGCGCCAGGCCCGGCACGATGACGTCGCACACCACCCGCCAGTGCCCTGCCCCCAGTGAATGCGCGGCTTCTTCCAGGCTGCGGTCGAGGCTTTCGCAGGCGGCCATCACCGTGAGGATCACCCGTGGGATCGAGAAGTACAGGTAGCCCACAAACAGCCCCGCCAGCGAGTAGGCAAAGATCCAACGCTCACCGGCCAGTTGCAGGCCCAACGACGCAAACAGCCCTTGGCGCCCTGCCAACAAGATGACCAGGAAGCCCACGACCACGCCGGGAAACGCCAACGGAAACGTGAGCAGCGCCACCAACGCCGAGCGGCCAAAAAACTGCTGCCGCGCCAGGAATACCCCACTGATGCCGCCCACCAATAACGCCGCCAGCGTGACGACAATGGCGAGCCCACAGGTTTGCGCCAGGCTGCCCAGGTACTGCGCACTGCTGAGCACCTGCCAGTAACCGCTGCCGTGGCTGTCTCGACTCTCGGTACCGAGCAGCACAAGGTGCGCCAACGGCAACAACCAGAACGCGAGCAGCACCGCAAACGCCGGGGCCAGCGCCCAGGCCGCATGTTTTGCCGATGCAGCCACTTACTTGACCTCGTTCAGGTAACGGGCGGCGAAGGCTTCCTGCACGGCGGCCATTTTTTCGTAGTCCACGACACCGGCGCGGGCGTAGTCGCTGGCGGGGAGGAACTGGGCGGCGACCTCGGCCGGCATCTCTACCGGACGTACCGGGCGCAGGTAGGCCTTGGCCCAGAGCGCCTGGCCTTCGTCCGAGAGTACGAAGTCGAGGACTTTTTCCGCGTTGGCGCGGTGCGGTGCGTTGGCTACCAGGCTCATGACGTAGGGCACGCTGATGCTGCCTTCCTGGGGAATCACGAAGGCGACGTTGGCCTTGTCTTTGTAGCGGGCGCGGTAGGCGTTGAAATCGTAGTCCACCAGGATCGGCAATTCGCCCGACAGCACCCGCGCATAGGCGGTTTGCTTAGGCACGATGGGGGCGTTTTTCGCCAGCTTCTGGAAGTAGTCGATGGCCGGGGCGAAGTTGTCCAGGTCGCCGCCCAGGGCGCGGTTGATCGCCACCGCCGACACGTAACCGACAAACGCGCTGGACGGGTCGAGGTAGCCGACCATGCCTTTGTACTCAGGCTTGAGCAGGTCGGCCCAGCGCTGTGGCACCGGCAGGCCGCCGAGGGCATCAACGTTGACCATGATGCCCAAGGTGCCGGAGTGGATCGCAAACCAGTGCCCGGCCGGGTCTTTCAAACCGGCGGGGATCTGGTCCCAGGCCTTGGGCTTGTAGGTGCCGACCACCTCGGCCTTTTGCGCTTGCAGGCCGAAGGTCACGCCGTAGTACACGACGTCGGCCACCGGTGCGGCTTTCTCTGCCACCAACTGCGCTAGGGATTGGCCGGAGTTCTTGTTGTCCAGCGGCACCTGCACGCCGGTGCTGGCGGCGATGGCCTTGAGTTGGGTGCCCCAATCGGCCCAGTCCGGCGGGCAGTTGTAGCAGATGGCGGTCTCGGCGGCCTGGGCCAGGCTGGCCGCGCCGCACAACAACACGGCGGCCAGGGTTTTACTGAATGCGCGCATCAAGGGTCTCCTCACGGGGTTGAGTACTTTCGCCCGGCCGGATGTGGCAAGGCAGGCAATGGGACGTCGGCTCGTCGCCGGCGATTTGCGCCAGCAGTTGGTCAATCACGGTGCTGGCCAGCAGTGCGATGGGTTGCACCACGCTGCACAGCGTCGGGTGCATCTGGGTGCCCAGGCTGATGCCGTCGAAGCCCATGACCGAGAGTTGCTCGGGCACGCGCCAAGCGTTACGGCGCAGCTCGGCGATCAGGCTGATGGCCAGAAAATCGTTGGAGCACACCAGCGCGGTGGGCGCATCCGGGCCTTGGAGAAACGGGGCGATAGCGATGAAGTCCGCCTGGGTATGGGCCGGCATTTCGATCACTGGGCGGCTGTCCAGTGCGTAGTCGCCCATGGCATCGCAATAGCCGGCGTAGCGCAGGCGCGCACGGTCCGACTGCAACGCGGGGCCAGCGACCATGCTGATGCGCCGGTGCCCCGCTTCCAGCAGATAACGCGTGGCCAGGGCCATGCCGGCGCGGTTGTCCACCGACACGGCGCTGTAGTTGGGGTTGCTCGGTTGGTGATAGGCCAGCACGAACGGGGTTTGTTCGGTATTGAGGCTGCTGAGCACGGCATTGCTTTCGGCATCGGTGACCGTCAGCACCAAGCCATCGACGCGCTGGCGCAGCAGTTCTTCCACCACAATGCTTTCGCGCTCGCTGTTGTAGTCGGTGGTCGCCAGCACCAGGCTGTAGCCCCGCAAGCGTGCAGCGCGTTCCATGGCCTGGAACTGCTCGGCGAACACCGGGTTGAGCAGGTTGGGCACTACCACGCCGATCAACTGGGTGGTTTGCAGGCGCAGTTGGCGGCCCAACAGATTGGGGCGAAACCCCAACTCACGGGCGGCGGCGAACACCTGTTCGCGGGTGGTGGGGCGCACCTGGTCAGGGGAAGCAAAGGCCCGGGCGGCGGTGGCGCGGGATACACCGGCCAATCGGGCAACGTCTTTGAGGTCTGTCATTGTCACTCGCTTGAGATCGATCTCATTGGCGAGGACAGTAGCGGGGGAATGTGGCAGTTCGGTGCTCAACAGATGACGCTTTCATGGCAGTGCAGATCCCCACTCTCCCGCCAAGTGGAGATCAAATGTGGGAGCTGGCTTGCCTGCGATAGCGGTGTATCAGCCAACACTGCTGTCTCTGACCCACCGCTATCGCAGGCAAGCCAGCTCCCACATTGATCCGGGGTGTACCTATGGATAGTCATACTCAGCAGGTAGAGTCGAAAACTGGCGCAGCAAATTCCGCCCACTAACCTTTCGATTCGCCCCAAGTGCGGGCACAATGCGTGTCCTTTTTTGGCAGGCACCGCCGCAGGCTCTCAAAAATGATCAAAACGCCGTACTACCTCATCGATAAACAGAAGCTTCTGGTCAACATGCAGAAGATTGCTTACGTGCGCGAGCAGTCCGGCGCCAAGGCGTTGCTGGCGCTCAAGTGCTTTGCCACCTGGTCGGTGTTCGACCTGATGCAGCAATACATGGACGGCACCACGTCGTCGTCGCTGTATGAGTTGAAGCTGGGTCGCCAGAAGTTCGCAGGTGAAGCTCACGCTTATAGCGTGGCCTGGGCCGACGATGAAATCGAAGAGATGCTGGAGAACTGCGACAAGATCATCTTCAACTCCATCAGCCAATTGCAGCGCTTTGCCGAACGCTCCGAGGGCAAGACCCGCGGCCTGCGCGTCAACCCTCAGGTGAGCAGCTCCGACTACCTGCTGGCCGACCCGGCACGCCCGTTCAGCCGCCTGGGCGAATGGGACCCGGTGAAGATCGAAGGCGTGATCGAGCAAATCTCCGGCTTCATGTTCCACAACAACTGCGAGAACGGCGATTTCAGCCTGTTCGACAAAATGCTCGGCACCATCGAAGAACGCTTCGGCGCGCTGCTGCATAAAGTCGAGTGGGTGAGCCTGGGCGGTGGTATCCACTTCACCGGCGAAGACTATGCCGTGGACGCGTTCTGCGCGCGCTTGAAAGCCTTCTCGGAAAAATACGGCGTGCAGGTCTACCTGGAACCGGGTGAAGCGGCGATCACCAACAGCGCCTCCCTGGAAGTCACCGTGCTCGACACCCTCTACAACGGCAAAAACCTCGCCGTGGTAGACAGCTCCATCGAAGCCCACCTGCTGGACCTGCTGATCTATCGCCTCAACGCCAAGCTGGCGCCGAGCGAAGGGGAACACTCCTACATGATCTGCGGAAAATCCTGCCTGGCCGGGGACATCTTCGGTGAGTATCAATTTGATCGTCCGCTGGCCATCGGCGATCGGCTGTCGTTCATCGACACCGCGGGCTACACCATGGTCAAGAAAAATTGGTTCAACGGCCTGAAAATGCCGTCCATCGTAGTGAAACAACTCGACGGTACTGTCGAGGTGGTTCGTGAATTTGGTTACGACGACTACCTGTCCAGCCTTTCGTAAGCTGGCGGATATAGGAGAAAGAAAGCAATTGAAAAAGAACGTTCTTATCATTGGTGCAGGAGGTGTCGCCAAGGTGGTGGCCCACAAGTGCGCGCAGCACAACGACGAACTCGGTCGTATTGCTATCGCGTCGCGCAACATCTCCAAATGCCAGGCCATCATCGACAGCGTCAAGGCCAAGGGTAGCCTCAAAGTACCCGCCGATATCCAAGCCTTCGCGCTGAACGCCCTGGACGTGGAAGCGACCAAGGCCCTGATCCGCGAGACACAATCGCAGATCGTCATCAACGTCGGTTCCTCGTTCCTGAACATGTCGGTACTGCGTGCCTGCATCGACACGGGCGTGGCGTACCTCGACACCGCCATCCACGAAGAGCCGGGCAAGGTCTGCGAGACGCCACCTTGGTACGGTAACTACGAGTGGAACCACCTCGAAGAGTGCAAACAGAAGAACATCACCGCCATTCTTGGCGTGGGCTTCGACCCGGGTGTGGTCAACGCGTATGCCGCGCTGGCGCAGCAACAGCATTTTGACCGCATTGATTCGATCGACATCCTCGACGTCAATGCCGGCTCCCACGGCAAATACTTCGCCACCAATTTCGACCCGGAAATCAACTTCCGCGAATTCACCGGACAGGTGTGGAGCTGGCAGAACAGCCAGTGGACCAGCAACACCATGTTCGAAGTCAAACGCACCGACGACCTGCCGGTAGTCGGTTCGCAGAACCTCTACCTCACCGGCCACGATGAAGTGCACTCGCTGTCGAAAAACCTCGACGTGCCCAACGTGCGTTTCTGGATGAGTTTTGGCGAACACTACATCAACGTGTTCACCGTGCTGAACAAGCTCGGCCTGCTCTCCGAAAAACCCGTCACCACCGCCGAAGGCCTGGAAGTGGTGCCACTGAAACTGGTCAAGGCCGTACTGCCCGACCCGTCTTCACTGGCCCCTGGCTACACCGGCAAGACCTGCATCGGCGACCTGGTCAAAGGCACCAAGGACGGCAAGGCGCGCGAAGTGTTCATCTACAACGTAGCTGACCACGAAGAAGCCTTCGCTGAGACCGACAGCCAGGGCATTTCCTACACCGCCGGTGTTCCTCCAGTCGCCGCTGCGCTGCTGGTGGCCCGTGGCGAGTGGGACGTGCAACGCATGGCCAACGTTGAAGAACTGCCGGCTGAGCCGTTCCTCAAGGCGCTGGACGTGATGGGCTTGCCGACGCGTATCAAGGACGAGCACGGTGATCGTGCCTGGGATGCGATTGCCTGATAGGCGATAGCGACCCAAACAAAAAAATGCGCCCCCAGGGGCGCATTTTTTGTTTGGGGAAAACACACCTCTCAAACCCAATGAAATTCCAAATGTGGGAGCGGGCTTGCTCGCTCCCACAGGGGATCTCTAGTGAATTTGAAATAGCGGGTTATTCCAAGTTCCGCGCCGAATTGCTCAGCGCTCTTGAGCACTGCAACAACGCCGGCGCCAATTGCCGCTCCGCATCCGCCCTGCTCCACCGACTGGTGGGCGCCACCACATGCACCGCTGCCACCGGTCGGCCATTGGCACCCAGCACCGGCGCACCGATGGTCATGTCGCCCAGGAACAACTCCTGGCCATTGACCGCATAACCCTGCTCGCGCACCTGTTGCAGCGACTCCAGGATCTGCTCGACGTCCGTCAGCGTCTGGCTGGTGTGGGCAATGCGCTGACTGTTCTCGATCAACACCAACGCCTCATCCTGCGGCAACGCGCTCAAATACGCCCTGCCCGACGCCGTGCAGTACATCGGCACCCGCGAGCCAATCGGCATATGCACCGGCACAAAACCTGCGCTGACGAACCGTGCGATATAGGTCATGTCATAGCCAGCAGGCTCCGTCAGGCATGACGTCTCCCCCGTCAACCGCGTCAGTTCCGACAAAAACGGATTGGCCACCTCAATCAACGAATGCGCATCCAAATAACTGAAACCCAGCTCCAGCACCCGTGGGGTGAGTTGGTAATGACGTGTGCGGGAGTGTTTCCGAAGGTAACCCAGGCTTTCGAGGGTAAACACCATGCGCTGGGCCGAGCTTTTGGTCATGCCGGCAGCCTCGGCCACCTCTGCAAGGCTCATGCTGCGGCGCTGTGCGCTGAATGCCTTGAGCACTGACAAGCCTTTTTCCAGGGATTGGTTGTGCAAGCTGTTGCGTTCTTCGGACATGGCGAACTCGCGGTTTGGTCGATCAGGCGTGGCGGTATTTCTACCGTAAATCACAAAAATAGACCACCAAATATCGCATATCGATACGAATGGTTCATTTTGTCGATTTTCTATAGCGCTATACGATTTTTTACAATCGAAATGGCACAGAGCTTGCGATTTCATCCTCAGCCGCTTGCGGTACTGACGATCCGTTTTCCTTCTGGAGTAACCCGATGAACAGTCTTTCGCCCTTGTTTCGCCGCTTCGCCTTCGCCGTATGCGCCACCCTGTGTGCCAGCGCCGTGCACGCAGAGAGTGCGTCCTCGTACAAAGTCGGTGCAACGGCCAGCGGTTCGCCGTTTACCTTCCTCGATATCAAGAGCAACAGCATTCAAGGGGTGATGGTCGATGTGGCCGAGGCCGTGGGCAAGGCTGGCGGCTTTACCAGCCAGATCGAACAGACCAACTTCGCCGCGCTGATCCCCTCCCTCACCTCCGGCAAGCTGGACTTCATTTCCGCCGGCATGCTCAAGACCGAGGAGCGCACCAAGGTCGTGGATTTCAGCGCCCCGGTGTACGCCTACGGTGAAGGCCTGATCGTCAATGCCGACGACAACACCGCTTACCCCGACCTGGCCCCGCTCAAGGACCAGATCGTCGGCGTGCAAGCCGGCACGGTGTTCTACGACCAACTGAACAAGCTCGGCATCTTCAAGGAGATCCGCACCTACGACTCCATCGGCGAGATGGTCCGCGACCTGTCCCTGGGTCGTATCAAGGCCGCCGTGGGTGATCAGCCGGTAGTCGCCTACCAGATCCGCCAGAAGCTGTTCAAAGGCGTGAAACTGGCCACCGACTACAAGCCCACCAACGTCGGCGAAGTGTGCCTGGTGGTGCGCAAGGGCGATGCACAAACCCTCGAGCGCCTGAACACCGCCATCGCCAGCATCAAGGCCGACGGCACCCTGGACAGCATCCTCAAGAAGTGGGGGCTTGATACCCAGGTGCGCCCATGAACCCGGCCGAGTTCCTGCAAAACGCCCAGGACTTTTTGCCGATCCTGCTACAAGGCGCGTGGGTGACGATCCAGATCACCGTGCTGTCGTTCCTGCTCAGCAGCGCCATCGGCCTGGTGCTGGCGTTGCTCAAGCTGTCGCCGATCCGCGCGCTGTCGTGGGCCGCCAGCACCATCATCAACGTGATCCGTGGCCTGCCGATTATCGTGCAGTTGTTCTACATCTACTTCGTGCTGCCGGACATGGGCATCCACCTCACTGCGTTCTACGCAGGCGTCATCGGCATGGGCATCGCCTATTCGGCGTACCAGGCGGAGAACTTTCGCACCGGCATCATCGCCGTGGAACAGGGCCAGCGTGAGGCCGCCGAAGCCCTGGGCATGCGCTCGGCGCTGATGATGCGTCGGGTGATCCTGCCCCAGGCGTTTCGCATCGCCCTGCCGCCCTACGGCAACACCCTGGTGATGATGCTCAAGGACTCGTCCCTGGTGTCCACCATCACCGTGGCGGAGATGACCCGCCAGGGCCAACTGATCGCCTCGTCGACCTTTCAGAACATGACCGTCTACACCCTGGTCGCCCTGCTCTACCTGCTGATGAGCCTGCCGCTGGTGTATGGCCTGCGTCGCATGGAACAGCACCTGAGCCGGAGGAAAAAAGCATGATCGAGATCCGCCAACTGCAAAAACATTACGGCAGCCACCGCGTGCTGCACGGTGTCGACCTGGACGTGGCCAAGGGCGAAGTGGTGTGCCTGATCGGCCCCTCGGGCTCGGGTAAATCCACCCTGCTGCGCTGCATCAACGCGTTGGAAGCCTACGATGGCGGCGCCATCACGGTGTTCGGCGAAACCGTGCAGCGCGGCAGCAAGACCGTGCACGCCCTGCGCAGCCGCATGGGCATGGTGTTCCAGCGCTTCAACCTGTTCCCCCACCGCACCGTGCTGGAAAACGTGATGGAAGGCCCGGTGTACGTCAAAGGTGAGCCGCCCAAACAGGCCCGCGAAGAAGCCCTGGTCCTGCTGGAAAAAGTCGGCCTGAGCGCCAAGGCCGATGCCTACCCCGAACAGCTTTCCGGCGGCCAGCAACAGCGCGTGGCCATCGCCCGCGCCCTGGCGATGAAACCCGAAGCCATGCTGTTCGACGAACCCACCTCGGCCCTCGACCCGGAACTGGTGGGCGACGTGCTCGCAGTCATGCGCACCCTCGCCGACGAAGGCATGACCATGATCGTGGTCACCCACGAAATGGGCTTTGCCCGCGAAGTGGCCGACCGCGTGTGCTTTTTGCACGGTGGCTACATCGTCGAAAGCGGCCCCGCCGAGCAAGTGCTGGGCAACCCGCAGCAACCACGCACCCAGGATTTCCTAAGGCGCGTGCTGCACCCTACTGGCGATACGCGGAGCCTGTCATGAAGTCCCTATGGTCAGCGACTGCGCCAGCGGCGGTGCCAACGCCGGCATTGAGTGAGTCGGTAAAGGTGGATGTGGCGATTGTCGGCGCAGGCTATACCGGGTTGTCGACGGCGCTGCACTTGGCCGAGCGTGGTGTGAGTGTGTGCGTGCTGGAAGCCAACGAGCCGGGCTGGGGCGCGTCCGGGCGCAATGGCGGGCAGGTCAACCCGACGCTTAAATACGACCCGGAACAACTGGTGCAGATGTACGGACCAGAACGCGCCGAACCGTTGATCTCCACCGTGTCGAATTCAGCGGACCTGGTGTTCAAGTTGATCGAACGCCACGGCATCGACTGCGCGCCGGTGCGCAAGGGTTGGATGCAAGTGTCGTACACCGAAAAAGGTGTGGCCGGCCTGCATGCACGGGCCGATCAATGGGCGCGGCGCGGTGTGCCGGTGCAACGGCTGGATGCCTACTCGGTCGCCACCCGCATGGGCAGCTCGGCGTTTGCCGGTGGCTGGCTGGACGGACGCGCCGGGGCCATTCAACCGTTGGCGTATGCCCGTGGGTTGGTGGCGGCGGCATTGGCGGCAGGCGTGCGGATTCACGGCCAGAGCCCGGTGAACGGGTTGCAGCGCCAAGCTTCGGGTTGGCAGTTGACCACGGCCAGTGGCGCGCAAGTGAACGCTGACCAAGTGGTGTTGGCCACCAATGGCTACAGCGGCAACCTGTGGCCGGGGATGGCCCAGAGCATATTGGCAGCCAACAGTTTTATCGTCGCCACCAAGCCTTTGACGGGGCGCGCCGCCGAGAGCATTTTGCCGGGCCAGGAAACGGTGTCCACTGCACAACGCCTACTGTTGTACTTTCGCAAAGACAGCCATGGGCGCTTGTTGATGGGTGGGCGCGGGCTGTTCAACGACCCCACTGCGCCAGCGGATTTCGCCCATCTTGAGCGCTCCCTGGCGCTGCTGTTCCCGCAATTAGGACCGCTGGAGTTCGAGTACCGCTGGGCCGGACGCATCGCCATCACCCGCGACTTCATGCCCCACGTACACGAACCTGCGCCGGGGCTGACGTTAGCGTTGGGCTGCAACGGTCGCGGCATCGCCTTGTGCACCAGCCTGGGCCAGCAACTGGCTGGACGGCTCTGCGACCGCAATGCTGACTTTGCCTACCCGGTAAGCGCCTTGCAGCGTCTGCCGATGCACAGCTTGCAGCGCTTTTACATCGGCGCGGGCGTGGCCTGGTACAGCCTGCTGGACCGCCTGAATGTAAGCTGACACCACTCCTGTAGGAGCGAGCTTGCTCGCGAAAAACTTGAACGATAACGCGTAAAAACCGGGTAAACGCGTTGCCTGTGAGTCTTTCGCGAGCAAGCTCGCTCCTACACGGGGCCAGGCGGCCGCGCTATCGCCAGTATCAACGCGCGGTGAGCATGATCGTGCCGCTGCCCAGGCGCACGCCGCGCAAAGAAGATCGCGAGTAGCCACAAAACCCCATGTGGGAGATTCTCTGTCAGCTGGATTTGTGCCAGGCTTGGCCCTCGCGCACACCGCCATACCCTTGTGGGAGCGGGCTTGCTCGCGAAGGCGGCGTGTCAGCCAACACATTTATCGACTGACCCACCGCTTTCGCGAGCAAGCCCGCTCCCACATTGAGAAGCAAGTGCAAGACGCCTATCTCGGGCGACCTCCAACAAATCAGGAACAGGAAGTTACCCCTTGAGCACCTCCCCTCTACTGCGCGGCCGCACCTTTGCCATCCTCGCCGGTATCGCCTTTATTGCCATCGACCAACTGGTCAAACTCTTGGCCCTGACCTCCCTGCAATCCCAGAGCATCAAGATCGGCGCCAACCCCTTCAACCTCGCGCTGGAATTGAGCCTGAACCCCGGCGCCTTCCTGAGCCTGGGCGCGGCGTTGCCGCCGCAGGTCAAGCAGCTGATTTTCATTGTGGGTGTCGCCGTGGTCGTGGCGTGGGCGATGGGCTGGTCGCTGGCCAACTGGCACCAGCCCTTGCGTAAAGTGTTACCGCTTTACGCCATTGCCCTGGGCGGTATCGCCAACCTGATCGACCGCGTATTCCGTGAGGGTCACGTGGTCGACTATATGGTGCTGAACGTGGGCCCAACGCACACCGGCGTGTTCAATATCGCGGATATCGCGATCACGGCCGGGGCATTGTGGTTGATGGTGGATTTGTTTTTGACGCCGCGAAAAGCCTAACGAGATCGTTCCCACGCCACCCGTGGGAACGGCCTAAAACACCGACCACCCAATCCGCTCACTCAACAACTCCAACGCCTTGATCCCTGCCAGCGAATTCCCGGCAGCGTTCAACTCCGGCGACCACACGCACACCGTAAATTGCCCCGGCACCACCGCGACGATGCCGCCGCCCACGCCGCTTTTGCCCGGCAAGCCGACGCGGTAAGCGAAGTTGCCCGCTTCGTCATACAGGCCGCTGGTGGCCATGATCGAGTTGACTTGCTTGGTCTGGCGCGCCGTCAAAATCTGCTCGCCGCTGTGGGCACTCACGCCCTCGTTAGCCAGGAAGCTGAACGCCTTGGCCAAATCCAGGCAACTCATTTGCAACGCACAGTAGTTGAAGTAGCTGTGCAGCACTGCGTCGACATCGTTGTGGAAGTTGCCGAAGGATTTCATCAGGTAGGCCATGGCCGCATTGCGTGCGCCGTGCTGGGCTTCGGAGTCGGCGACGATGCTGTTGACCAGGATCTGCGGGTTGCCCGACAGGCGCCGCACAAAGTCGCGCATCGACAAGATCGGCACGGCGAAGCGCGACTGGTTGATATCGCAAATCACCAAGGCACCCGCATTGATAAACGGATTACGCGGCCGGCCTCGTTCAAATTCCAGTTGCACCAGCGAGTTGAACGGCTGCCCCGAAGGCTCGTGGCCCAGGCGCTCCCAGATGGTTTCGCCGCCATGGTCGATGGCCTGCACCAGGCTGAACACCTTGGAAATGCTCTGTACCGAAAACAGGGTGTTGGCATCGCCGGCGCAGTACGCCGCACCATCGTTGCCGTACACCGCGATACCCAGTTGGTTGGCCGGCACATCGGCCAGCGCGGGGATGTAGTCGGCCACTTTGCCGAGGCCGATCAGTGGACGAACTTCGTCCAGGATCGACTCCAGCAACGCCTGCATGTCTTGTCCTGTCATCTGTCTTGGAATCAGTGGAAAGCGGGGCGCGGAGGATACCTGATCTCAATGTGGCGAGGGAGCTTGCTCCCGCTGGACCGGGCTGGCGCTCCAGTGCGAAGCGCTCCCAAGATTTTGGGGCCGCTACGCAGCCCAGCGGGAGCAAGCTCCCTCGCCACAGGTTTTACTCAGTGCTCATAAGAAACCCGGCTACCTTCACCGCCGCAGCCTCCAAATGCTGCTCATGACTAAACCCCGACGCCTTCAACGGCTTCAAATCATNTTTGAATACGGCGGGCTCGGCTCTAACCGGCAACCGCCGCACATTGGCCGCTGGCGTATCCACTTCCACCCCAAGCAACCCCAGCAACCGCGCCCGAATCGCCTGGAACCCCTCCTGCCCGGTGTCCCGCGCACGCGGCAGGTCTATGCGCAGTTGTTCGGCAATCTTGCCGTGCTCCAGCACAATCACCCGATCAGCCAGCAGGATCGCCTCGTCCACATCGTGGGTCACCAACAACACGGCCGGTGTGTGTTTACGCCACAGTTCGATGATCAGGCGATGCATCTTGATGCGGGTCAGGGCGTCGAGGGCGGCGAAGGGTTCGTCGAGCAGCAGTAACTTGGGTTCGCGCACCAGGCCACGGGCCAGGGCCACGCGTTGGGCTTCACCGCCAGACAGGGTGGCCGGGTAAGCGTCCAGACGGTGGGCCAGGCCCACTTCGGTCAGGGCTTGCACCGCACGTTCCTTGGCATTGGCGATACGCAGGCCCAGCACCACGTTTTTCCACGCGCGTTTCCACGGCATCAGGCGTGGCTCCTGGAACACCGCCGCACGCGCGGTGGGCACCCGCAGTTGGCCGCTGTCGATACTGTCCAAGCCTGCCAGGCTGCGCAGCAAGGTGGTCTTGCCCGAGCCGCTGGCGCCGAGCAAGGCCACGAATTCACCCGGGGCGATGTCCAGGTCCAGGCCATCGATGACCCGTTGCTCGCCGAATTGGCGCACCACATTGCGCAGTTGCACAGGCGCTTCAAGTGCCGACATATCAGTTCCTCACAAAAGATGGGCGCCAGGCCAGGGCGAAACGTTCAAGGGTGCGAATCAAGCCGTCGATCAGCAGGCCCAGCACGCTGTAGATCAGCAGGCAAATCACGATGACGTCGGTGCGCATGAAGTCCCGCGCATCGCTGGCCAAAAAGCCGATACCGGCGGTGGTGTTGATCTGTTCGACAAACACCAAGGCCAGCCAGGAGATGCCCAAGGCGTAGCGCAGGCCAACGAAAAACGCAGGCAGCGAGCCCGGCAAAATCACATGCCAGATCAGCTCACGGCGGTTGAGGCCCAGGGTGTTCGCCGCCTCGATCAACTTGGGGTCGATATTGCGGATACCGGCGAACAGGTTGAGGTACACCGGGAAAGTAGTGCCCACGACGATCAAGGCAATCTTGGTGAACTCACCGATGCCAAACCACAGGATAAACAGCGGCACCAGGGCCAGGGACGGGATGGTGCGCACCATCTGCATCGGCGAATCAAGGATCACCTCGCCGCGCTTGGACAAGCCACTGATCAACGCCGCCGCCACACCGATGCTCACGCCGATGCTCAGGCCGAACAATGCCCGTTGCAGGGACACCAGCAGGTGCTTGCCCAGCTCGCCGGAGACGATCATCGCCCACAGCGTGCCGCCGATCTGCGACGGGGCCGCAATCACCCGCGCGGGAATCCAGCCCAATTGCGAGGCCAGTTCCCACAACAGCAACAGCACCAGAGGGCTGACCAACCGCAGCAACGCGTCCGGCGTGCGCCATGTGCGCGTGGTCCTGGGTTGAACCTCGGGCTTATTGATGGAGAACGTCTCGGTCATCAGGCTGCTTCCTTAATAAAGACTCGACCCCATGCTAATCGCATAAAAAACGGCTGTGAAAGTCTTTCCAGGAATAACCTAATACACACAAGATGCAAATTACTGATACATCAAACAATTAATGATTCAACATTTTAATAATTAGGATAGAACCAAACGGCATTTTACAGGCCCGCCCCCTGCCCCTACTTTGGACGCGAATAACCGACCCCCTGCCCGGAGGAGGTGCCTATCCCGTACCAGACAAGGACAGACCATGAGCATTGAATTCATCGGCTACATCGGCGGCCACCACGCGTCCGAGATCCACCCGCGCAGCGGCCCTACCCTGCAACCGGACTACGTGGAAACCGTGGCCCGCGCCCACGAAGAGGCCGGCTTCGACCGCGCCCTGGTGGCCTTTCATTCCAACAGCCCGGACAGCACGCTGATCGCCTCCCATGCCGCCAGCGTCACGAAAAAACTGCAATTCTTGATCGCCCACCGCCCGGGCTTTGCCCAGCCGACCTTGGCAGCCCGTCAGTTCACCACACTGGATGTGTTCAACGGTGGCCGCACGGCGGTGCACATCATCACCGGCGGTGACGACCGCGAACTGCGCGCCGACGGCAGCCATATCGGCAAGGACGAACGCTACGCCCGCACCGACGAATACCTGAGCGTGGTGCGCCAAGAATGGACCAGCGAGCAGCCGTTCGATTTTACAGGCACCTACTACCAGGTCGAAGGCGCGCACTCCACCGTGAAGTCGCCGCAGCAGCCGCATATTCCGTTGTACTTCGGCGGCTCTTCACCGGCCGCGATTGCCGTGGCCGGCAAGCACGCCGATGTCTACGCGCTGTGGGGCGAGACCTACGAACAAGTGCGTGAAATCGTCACCCAAGTGCGCGCCGAAGCCGCCAAGCATGGGCGCACGATTCGTTTCAGTTTGTCCCTGCGGCCAATCCTCGCCGAGACCGAAGAACTGGCATGGGCGCGGGCGGACAGCATCCTGCAACAGGCCACTGAATTGGCTGAGAAGAATGGTTTTGTAAGGCGCGAACCGCCGAATGAAGGCTCACGCCGGTTGCTGGCGGCTGCGGCGCAGGGGTCGCGGTTGGATAAGCGTTTGTGGACTGGGATTGCCGGGTTACTCGGTGCGCAAGGCAACTCAACCTCGCTGGTGGGCACCGCTGAGCAAGTCGCTGAGGCGTTGGTGGATTACTACGACCTGGGGATCACCACGTTCCTGATTCGTGGTTTTGATCCGTTGAACGATGCCATCGACTACGGCAAGCGTTTGATCCCCCTCACCCGCCAACTGATCGCAGAGCGCGAGCAGGCCAAGCAAGTCGCTTAAATCAAGAACACTGCAAAACAAATGTGGGAGCGGGCTTGCTCGCGAAAGCGGAGTGTCAGTCACAGCTAATTCGACTGATCTACCGCTTTCGCGAGCAAGCCCGCTCCCACATTTTCAGATCTTCATTAGGCTCAAGATCAGTTTTTGTAGTCGGTATCAGTACGCTCCAACTGCCGCACCAACGCATTCCAATGCCGCGCCACGCCCGGGCCATCGCCACTGGCAAACACCTTGGCCTGTTGCTCCACCTTCTCCACCACTTCCGCCGGCGGGAAGATCAATTCCGCATTCCCCGCCGCCTGCGCCGCCACCTGGATATTGCAGGCGCGCTCAAGCTGTTGCAGTTGCTGGAAGGCATGTTCAACGCTCACACCCGCCGTCAACAAGCCATGGTTACGCAGGATCATCACGCTCTTGTCACCCAGGTCCGCCACCAGGCGCTCGCGCTCGTCCAGGTCCAGGGCAATGCCCTCATAGCCGTGGTAGGCCACGCGCCCGGAAAAACCGATGGAGTGTTGGGAGATCGGCAGCAAGCCGTCTTTCTGTGCCGACACCGCAATACCGTCACGGGTATGGGTGTGCAACACGGCTTGCAGGTCGTGGCGCGCACCATGGATGGCGCTGTGGATCACATACCCTGCGTAGTTGATACCCAGGCCGGTCGGGTCGTCGACGATAGTGCCGTCGAGGTCGACCTTGACCAGGTTGGACGCGCTGATTTCATCAAACAACAGGCCAAAGGCGTTGATCAGGAAGTGCTCCTCCGGGCCCGGCACGCGGGCGGAGAAGTGGGTATAGATATGGTCGGTCCACTTGTACAAGGCCGCCAGGCGATACGCGGCGGCCAGCTTGACGCGCACCTCCCATTCCTCCGGAGTGACGCGTTGGCGAACATTGTTGGAAACGCTGGAAATCGAGGTGACGCTGCTCATGGCAAAACTTCCTGGATGGCCTTAAGGACTTCCAGGCAAGCCTATGGGATGCAAAAAAATAATAAAAAGCACATTTTAATCTAAGCTAATTATTATTTTTTTTCATAACCAATTGAGCAACAACACAGAACAAATGTGGGAGCGGGCTTGCTCGCGAATGCGGTGGGTCAGCCGCCAGATGTATTGACTGATCCACCGCTTTCGCGAGCAAGCCCGCTCCCACACACCCCTCTTTCACTGAGGCTATGCGGCGACTTTGACCTTGTGCAACGAAGCCGCCACCAACTTGCCAAACGCATCCACCGGCCCCTGCAAGTTGCCCAGAAAGTGCGGGTAGATCAGCCACAAATCCATCACCGGTTTAAAGTCCTTGAGCGGCATCACCGCCAGTTGCTCACGGTGGGCACTGCGCTCCAGCAGCGGGCGCGGCACCAGGCCCAGGCCCAAGCCGTCTGCCACCAAGCCCAATTGCAACTCGGTGCCAAAGGTCTCAAGGTTCACTCGCAATGCCAGGCCCTGGTCGGACAAGGTGCGCTGCAAACCGGCGCGGAAGCCGCAGCCATCCGGGTTCAGGATCCAGCCGTTCTGGTACACGTCCGCCAGCTTGCACGGCTTTTTCGGCAGTTGCGCCTTGGCGCACACCACCACCAGCTCCATCTTGCCGATGGACTCGCCAACGATATTGTCCGGGAAGATCTTGCCTGCCGGGAACAGCGCCGCCGCCGCGTCCAGTTCGCCGCGCTCGATCTTGCCCACCAGTTGGCTGCCCCAGCCGGTGGCGACCTGGGCGCGCAAGTCGGCATATTCAGTGCGCAGGTGCTTGAGGGCATCGAGCAGCACCACGTCGCCGATGGTCTGTGGCACCCCCAAACGCAACAGGCCGGTGGGCGGTGCGTCGGTGGCCACCAGTTCGCGCAGGGCATCCATCTCCCGCAGGATCAGCCGGCACTGCTCGTACACGCGGGTGCCGATCAGCGTAGGTTTGAGGGGTTTGGTGTTACGGTCGAACAGCTCCACCCCCAATGCCTGCTCAAAGTTCTGCACGCGACGGGTAATGGCCGGCTGGGTCAGTTGCAACGACTCGGCGGCATGGCTGATGGACTGGCAACGAATCACTTCGACAAAGGCATCGATATCGTCAATTTTCATTTGGGCCGCACATAGAGAACAGTCATTAAGATGTGCGCCAAGCATAGTTGCAGGAATGCTATCTGAATAGCCCGCGCTGTGATCGATAACGTCTAACCCTAGTCCGAGCGATTCTAAATTACCTTCAGCTATAAGCTAATCATTAAAAAATAGCATATTAACTATAAACATTATGCTTAGATAAGCTTAAGAACACAGACCAATGGAATTGCCATGACCCAGGCCAAGCACCCCGAGAGACTCCGAGCCTTTATTGGCGCCCTGGCGGAATTGATTGACGGCAATCCACGCGAAGGCGACCTGTTGCACCGTGGCGGCAAGCTACTGGCGCAGTTGGTCAGCCATGATGACTGGCTCCCCGAAGCATTCGCCCAACCCAACCCCGAACGCTACCAGCAGTTTTTGCTGCATGCCGATTCGCGTCAGCGCTTCAGTATCGTCAGCTTTGTGTGGGGGCCGGGGCAAAGCACGCCGATTCATGACCATCGGGTGTGGGGGTTGATTGGCATGCTGCGCGGCGCTGAGTTTTCCCAAGGGTTTGAGCGTGCGCCCGACGGCAGCCTGGTCGCCGAAGGCAAGCCGATTGAATTGGTGCCCGGCCAGGTTGAAGCGGTATCGCCCAAGGTCGGCGACATTCATCAGGTGAGCAATGCCCACAGCGACCAGGTGTCCATCAGCATCCATGTGTATGGCGCCAATATCGGTGCCGTGCGCCGCGCGGTGTACCAGCCCGACGGCAGCGAGAAACTGTTTATCTCCGGTTATTCCAACGCCTACCTCCCGAATATCTGGGATTTGTCCAAAGAAAAGAGCCCTGCCCTATGACCACCGTATCCACTCGCAGCTATGCCCAGATTCGCCAGGCCCTGTTGGACCATCAAGAACTCGCCCTGGTAGACGTGCGCGAAGAAGCGCCGTTTGCCGAATCCCACCCGCTGTTTGCCGCGAATATTCCGCTGTCCAAGCTGGAGTTGGAGGTGTACTCGCGCATTCCACGCCGTGATACCCACGTGACCGTGTATGACAACGGCGAAGGCCTCGCCGCCCGCGCCGCCGAGCGTTTGGTTACGCTGGGCTACACCCAGGTCAGCCTGCTGGAAGGCGGCCTGGACGGCTGGCGCAAGGCCGGTGGCGAGCTGTTTATCGACGTCAACGTGCCAAGCAAAGCCTTTGGCGAACTGGTGGAAAGCGAGCGCCATACGCCGTCTTTAGCCGCCGAAGAAGTACAGGCGCTGATCGACAGCCAAGCCGATGTAGTAGTGCTGGATGCACGCCGCTTCGACGAATACCAGACCATGAGCATCCCCACCGGCATCAGCGTGCCCGGTGCCGAACTGGTGCTGCGCGCCCGTGAACTGGCGCCGGACCCGGCCACCCGTATCATCGTCAATTGCGCCGGGCGCACCCGCAGCATTATCGGCACCCAATCGCTGATCAACGCAGGCGTCGCCAACCCGGTATCGGCCCTGCGCAACGGCACCATCGGTTGGACGTTGGCCGGGCAGAAACTCGCCCACGGCCAGTCGCGCCGCTTTGCGCCGACCTCGGAGGAACATCGCCAGGTGGCCGCAGCCGATGCCCGTCGCGTGGCCGACAAGGCCCGCGTCGGCCGCGCCAGCCTCGCCGATTTGCAAGGCTGGCAGCAGGACGCCACGCGCACCACCTACCTGTTCGATGTACGTACCCCGGAAGAATTCGAAGCCGGCCACCTGCCGGGCGCACGCTCCACGCCGGGCGGGCAACTGGTGCAGGAAACCGACCACGTCGCCAGCGTGCGCGGCGCCCGCCTGGTGCTGGCGGATGACGATGGCGTACGCGCCAACATGTCCGCGTCCTGGCTGGCCCAACTGGGCTGGGACGTGCATGTGCTCGATGGCCTGCAACCGGCGCAGTTCAGCGAGCAAGGTGCATGGGTCGCCCCCGTGCCGGCACCGCCCCAGGCCGAGCTGATCAGCCCCCATACCCTCGCCGACTGGCTGGGCCATGGCGATACCGTGGTGTTGGATTTCACCGCCAGCGCCAACTACGTCAAGCGCCATATCCCCGGCGCTTGGTGGGCCTTGCGTGCGCAACTGCCGCAAGCCCTGGCCAAGGCACCCGCGGCCCAACGCTACGTGCTGACCTGCGGCAGCAGCCAATTGGCGCGCCTGGCGGTGGCGGAAGTGGAAGCCATCACTGGCAAGCAAGTGTTCTTGCTGCAAGACGGCACGGCCGGTTGGATCAACGCCCAACTGCCATTGGAAGAAGGTGAAACCCACCTGGCCTCGCCGCGCATCGACCGCTACCGCCGGCCGTACGAAGGCACCGACAACCCCAAGGAAGCCATGCAGGCCTACCTGGATTGGGAATTCGGTCTCGTCGACCAACTGGCCCGCGACGGCACCCACGGTTTCTACGTGATCTGATCAACCCTGACCCAACTGCACCCCCATCGGGTGCAGTTCCCACATCCGACCCCTCTCCAGGCGGAGGCTGAACCCACACACGAGAGGACACCCGCATGACCCTGCATATCACCCGCCTGGAACCCACCATCGGCGCCGAAATCGCTGGCATCGACCTGCGCCAACCGCTGACCCACGCCTTGCGTGACGAACTGCGCCAACTGCTGCTCAAGCACAAGGTGCTGTTCTTTCGCGACCAGGCCATTAACACCGAACAGCAGATAGCCTTCGCCAAGGAGTTCGGCGAGCTGTACGTGCACCCCACCACCCAGCAAAACGACCCGACGCTGCCCCAGGCCCACCTGATCGAAGCCCAGGACGAACGCAAGCTCTACGGCCCGCGCATCAGCGGCCGTTGGCACACCGACACCAGCTGGCTACTGCAACCGACCCTCGGTGCAGTACTGCGTGCGGTGGATTTACCGGAAGTCGGCGGCGACACCCTGTGGGCCGATGCCGGCGCGGTATACCGCGCCCTGCCCGATGACCTGCGCGCCGAGATCGACAGCCTGCACGTGGTGCACGACTTCAAAAAATCCCTGGACAAGGTTGGCTACGACTACCCGATCCTCGCCCACCCGCTGGTGCGCACCCACCCGGAAACCGGGGAAGACGGCCTGTTTATCAACTTCTCGCAGAACCCCTCGGTGATCGGCTGGACACCCCAGCAGAGCAAGCAACTGATCGACCGCCTGCTGCTGGAATTCAACAAGCCCGAACACCAGGTGCGCTTCAAATGGCGCCCCGGTTCCGTGGCGTTCTGGGACAACCGCTCAACCCTGCACTACCCGGTCTACAACTACGGCGACTATCCACGGCGTATGGAGCGGGTGCTGATTGCCTATGACGATATTCCGCATCGGGTGAGAGCTGCCAACGCGGCCTGACCTCTATTTAAGCCACCACAAAGATCCCCTGTGGGAGCGGGCTTGCCCGCGATGGCGGCAGATCAGCCAGTATTTCTTTAGCTGACACACCGCCATCGCAGGCAAGCCCGCTCCCACAGGGATGTGCGGTGTCCCTAGGTTTTCTGGAAATAGCCCCCATGCCTCCATCCCGCTTTCACTACTGCGCAGCCGCGCTGAGCCTGCTCGCCATTAATTTCCCGGCCCAGGCCGAAGACCCCGACAAAACCCTCGGCACCGTGGTCGTCACCGGCAACCGTGGCAACCAGGCGCGCACCATCGCCGACAGCCCTTCGCCTATCGACGTGATCAGCGCCGAGCAACTGCAAGCCAGCGGCAAGGTCGGTCTCAAGGAATTGCTGGCGCGCCTGCTGCCGTCGTTCAACCTGCCCGCCATCAACGGCGGCGGCACTTCGTGGTCGGTACGCGGGGTGACCATGCGCGGCTTGTCCGGCGACCAGGTGCTGGTGCTGGTCAACGGCAAGCGTCGCCACAACACTGCCTTGATCAACAACCTGGCGCGCATCGGCACGGCGGCGGTGCCGGTCAACCTGGACCTGATCCCGGTGTCGGCTATCGACCACATCGAAGTGCTGCGCGACGGCGCATCGGCCCAATACGGCTCGGATGCGATCGCCGGGGTGATCAATATCATCCTCAAGGAAAACGACAGCGGCGGCAGTGCCGAAACCTCCTTCGGCCGTTACGGCGCCGGGGATGGCGACACCGTGCACCAAACCGTCAACTATGGCCTGCCACTACCCAACGACGGCTTCGCCAACCTGGCGCTGGACGTCAAGGAACAGGAGCCCTTCAACCGCACCGGCAGCGCCACGGGCAACCTGTACGGCGACAGCCGCGACCAGACCGTCAACCGCCACGGCTGGAACCCCAGCTACGGCCTGGGCCGCGAGAAGGTCACCAACGCCAGCTACAACCTCGAACTGCCGTTGCAGGACGACCTCAAGTTCTACTCGTTCTCCACCGCCAGCTACATGGAAACCACCAAGGTCACCGGCAACTACCGCCCCAACGAAATCACCGCCCTGGCCGGCGACCCAAACACGCCCTACCCCGACGGCATCCACGCACAACGGCGCAACCGCACCAAGGACTTTCAGGTGGCCGGGGGCTTCAAGGGCCTGGTGGGCGGCTGGGACTACGACATCAGCTCCACCTGGGGCGAAGACGATTCCACCCTCAATGCCAACAACACGCTGAACCCGTCCTGGGGGCCTACCAGCCCGACCTCGTTCAACCTGGCTTCGCAGATCTTCGACCAGTGGACCAACAACCTGGACTTGAGCCGCACCTTCGATATCGGCCTGAGCCACCCGCTGCAAACCGCGTTCGGCTTTGAATACCGTTGGGAGAAATACCAGATCGAAGCCGGCGACTATGCGTCCTATACGCCAGGCAACTACGTGCTGCCCAGCGGCCCGTTCGCCGGGCAAACGCCGCTGCCGGGGCTGGCCTCCTATAACGGCACCAGCACGGCGGATGCCGGTGAGATCAGCCGCAGCAACGTCGCCAGCTACCTGGACCTGGGCCTGGACGTGACCGACCGCTGGTACGTCGGCGCCGCCGCGCGTTATGAGCGCTACACCCAGGACATCGGCAGCACCTGGAGTGGCAAGTTGTCGACGCGCTTCAAGCTCACGCCTGAATTCGCCCTGCGCGGCACCATCAACAATGGCTTCCGGGCGCCGTCCCTGGCCCAGACCATTTATGCCTCATCCACCTTCACCTCCGGCGGCGTGGTCAACGGCCAGCAGGTGTCGGTGCCGGTCAAGGTGTTGCCGGTAGACACCGCCGAGGCCCAGGCCTTGGGCGCAGAAAAACTCAAGCCCGAGAAGTCGCTGAACTACAGCTTTGGCTTCACCTACGAGCCTACCCAGAACTACCGCCTGACCACCGACCTGTACCAGATCGGCATCCGCGACCGCATCGTGTCCACCAGCCTGCTCGGTGGCCCCGCCGTGTCGCAGATCCTGGTCGCCAACGGCCTGTCGCCAGGCTTGTATGCGCAGTACTACACCAATGCCGTGGACACCCGCACCCGTGGCATCGACATCATCAACGAATACCGCCAGCAACTGGACCAGTACGGCCAGGTGCGCTGGAGCCTGGCCTACAACTGGAACCAGACCAAGATCGAAAAACTCCAGGACACCCCGCCCGCGCTTGCCAGCCTAGGCTCCAACTACCAGATCTTCGATCGCCGCCTGCAAAAAGACCTGACCGTGGCCACGCCTCAGTCCAAGTTGATTCTGGCGGCCAACTGGAAGGTCAGCGCCTATACCTTGAACCTGGCCCTGACCCGTTTCGGCAGCTACATCGAAGGCGACAACAACCCGGTCAACGACCGCAAGTTCAGCGCTAAATGGATCAGCGACCTGGACGCCGCCTACGACATCAACAAGCACTTCACCGTGGCCCTGGGCGCCAACAACCTGTTCAACGTGTACCCCGACAAAAAGGGCATCAAGGACTGGGCCGGCGCCTATGAGTACGGGCAGTTCTCACCCTTCGGCTTTGGCGGTGCGTACTACTACACCCGCCTGGCGTACAACTTCTAAGGCCCTGCCCATGACTGAATTGAGCTGCGATGTATTGATCGTCGGCGGCGGCCTGGCGGGCACCTGGGCCGCCATCGCCGCAGCCCGCGAGGGCGTGCGGGTGATCCTGGTAGACAAGGGCTACTGCGGCACCAGCGGCGTCACCGCCACCGCCGGGCCCGGCCATTGGTGGGTGCCCCCCGGCGCCCGCGAAGCCGCCATCGACAAACGCCTGGGCACCGCCTACGGCCTGGCGGATGCGCACTGGATGGCCCGCGCCATCGACACCACTTGGACCAGCCTGCCGGGCTTGAGCGACTACTACGCGTTCCCACAGAACGAACGCGGCGAGACCCAATACCGAGGCCTGCGCGGCCCCGAATACCTGCGCGGCCTGCGGCGTCGGGTGCTGGACAGCGGCGTGACCATCCTCGATCACCATCCCGCCCTGGAACTGCTGCGCGACGACCACGGCAACGTCGTCGGCGCCCGTGGCTGGCGGCGCCAGGCCGGTGGCGACTGGCTGATCCGCGCGGGGGCAGTGGTACTGGCCACCGGCGGTTGCGCGTTCCTGTCACGCCTGTTGGGCAACCACACCAACACGGGCGACGGCTACCTGATGGCCGCCGAAGCCGGGGCCGAGTTGTCGGGCATGGAGTTCTCCAACTACTACTGCATTGCCGCAAAGGGCAGCAGCATGACGCGTTCAATGGTGTACAGCTTTGGCGAGTATTTCGATGCGGCGGATCGGCCGTTGAATATCAGCGGCGGCCCCAGCTTTACCGAGGACTTGGCCAGGGCCCTGCTCAATGGCCCGGTATATTGCCGCTTGAATCGGGTGCCGACGGACATTCGCGCGCAACTGCCGAGCATCCAGCCCAACCTGATGCTGCCGTTTGACCGGCGCGGGGTGGACCCTTATCGAGAGCGGTTTGCCGTGACCCTGCATCCCGAAGGCACGATTCGCGGCGTCGGCGGTTTGCGCCTGATCAACGATGACTGCCAGACCACCGTGCCCGGCGTGTTCGCCGCCGGTGATGCGGCAAGCCGCGAGCCGATTGCCGGTGCCACCTCCGGCGGCGGCGCGCAGAATTCGGCGTGGGCCTTGTCCACCGGCCAATGGGCCGGACGTGGCGCGGCACAATGGGCCCGGCAAAAAACGGCGTACCACGGCGCCCTGCGCGGCTACGCAGGCGCTGCCGGTGGCAACCCGCAACTGCTCCAACGCATCCAGGCCGAAATGCACCCGCTGGACAAAAACCTGTTCCGCTGCGGCGCACAACTGGAGCGCTCCTTGCGCGAACTCGACAACATCTGGGACCAGCTACGCAGCAACCAATCCACCCTCAACCCCCTACGCGCCCGCGAAACCGCCGCCATGGCCACCACCGCCATGGCCACCACCGCCCGCTGGTGCTACACCGCCGCCGCAACGCGCAAGGAAAGCCGAGGCATGCACCAACGCAGCGACACGCCGCAGCAGAGCGCGTTATATGACGCGCATTTGCGGATGTCCGGTGTGGATCAAATACAAACGCGCTTCGACCCTATTTCTCCGAGCTATTAGAGGGCTTCTGTGGCGAGGGAGCTTGCTCCCGCTGGAGTGCGCAGCGCTCCCAAAAAGCCGGCTCCAGCTTCGCTGTCGAGCGGGAGCAAGCTCCCTCGCCACAGGTAACTCACACACTAGAGATACCCAACATGCTTGAACTGATCTACTCCGACCTCTGCAACGGCTGCGGCCAATGCGTCGCTGTCTGCCCCACCAACGTGCTGGCCGCCGACGCCTTGGGCCATCCCCTGATTGCCGATCAGCAGGCCTGCCAGACCTGTTTCATGTGCGAACTGTATTGCAGCAGCGACGCGCTCTACGTCGACCCAGACGCCGAACAGCTGCGCCATCCCGATCCCGTGGCGGTGCGTGAAGCCGGGCTGCTGGGGCAGTACCGGCGGGATTCGGGGTGGGATGAATGGGCGCAGGATCCCAGGCATCAGAATGAACATTGGCGCATGGATGGGATTTTTGCGTTGGCGCGGGGCCTGCATTCAAATGCAATAAGAGAATAATCAATTCACCCATAATGAATTATTTTGATAATTACCATATAACCAAAAAGAACTTCACAGAGCGTTCTTATGGGAATAACGTCAACTCACTCACCGACCCCTTCTCCAGGCGGAGGTAACCGAACCCTTTCTTGATCTGCCTGGAGCCTGCATCCCATGGTCTTTACCACCCCTTTCAAACGCCTGCTCCTGGGCACCGCCCTCGCCCTCGGCCTGATCGGCAACGCCCACGCCGCCGACTTGCAACCGCTGCGGGTGGCCAATCAGAAATCGACGATCAAGGCGCTGCTGGAAGTCTCGGGCGAAACCAAGAATGTGCCTTATGAAATCCAATGGTCGGAATTCCCCTCTGCGTCACCACTGGGTGAAGCATTGAATGCCGGTGCCGTGGATATCGGCGCGCTGGGCGATGCACCTTACGTGTTCGCCCTGGGGGCCGGGGCGTCGCTCAAGGTGGTCAGTATCATCCACGCCGAAGGGCGTAACACCACCGCGCTGTTGGTGAACAAGGATTCGCCGATCAAGACCGTGGCGGATCTTAAGGGCAAGAAGATCGTCACTGGCCGTGGCTCCATCGGGCACTACCTGGCAATCAAGGCCTTGGCCACCGCCGGGCTGACCACCAAGGATGTGCAGTTCATTTTCCTGCTGCCGAGCGAGTCGCGCCTGGTGCTGGATAACGGCACTGCCGATGCCTGGGCCACCTGGGATCCGTACACCACCGTAGTCACTTCCCAAAGCCAGGCCCGTGTGTTGATCAGCGGCAACAAGCTGCTGAGCAACCATCTGTACTTCGCCGCCACCAGCCAGGCCATCGCCGAAAAACGTGCGCAACTGGACGATTTCGTTGCCCGTATCGACCGTGCCTACGCCTGGGCCAACACCCATCCCAATGAATACGCCGCAGCCCAAGCCAAGATCACCGGCCTGCCGCTGGAAGTGCATGTGGAAGTGGCCAAGGACACGCGCCTGTCGCCGGTGGCGATCGACGATTCTGTGATCAGCGGCCTGCAAGCGACCGCCGACATCTACCAACAAGAAGGCCTGGTGACCAAGCACATCGATGTGTCCCAGGGTTTTGATAAGAGCTTTAACGCCAAGCGTGCCCCACTCAACCAAGCCTCGCGCTAAAGGAGCAGAACATGAGCACAACACGTCACTTGAAACTCGGCGCCATGGTCCACGGCGTCGGTCACGGTTGGGGCGAATGGCGCCACCCGAACGCCCAGCCGAATGCCAGCACAAATTTTGGCTTCTACAAGCAGCAGACTGAACTGGCCGAAGCCGCCAAATTCGACTTCGTCTTTATCGCCGACAGCCTGCATATCCACGCCAAATCCAGCCCCCACTACCTCAACCGTTTCGAGCCGCTGACGATCCTCTCGGCCCTCGCCGCGATCACTACCAATATCGGCCTGGTCGCCACCGTGACCGTCAGCTACACCGAGCCCTACCAGGTGGCGCGCCAGTTCGCGTCCCTGGACCATATCAGCGGCGGCCGCGCCGGCTGGAACGTGGTCACCTCGTGGCTCAGCGGCACCGCCGATAACTTCGGCAAGGCCGAGCACCCGCCCCATGCCGTGCGCTACCGCATCGCCAAGGAACACGTGAACGCGGTCAAGGGCCTGTGGGACTCCTGGGAAGACGACGCCTTTGCCTACAACAAGCAAAGCGGCGAATTCTTCACCCCGAGCAAGCTGCATGCACTGAACCACAAGGGCGAGTTTTTCTCGGTCAAAGGCCCGCTGAACATCGCCCGCTCCCGCCAGGGTCAGCCGGTGATTTTCCAGGCAGGCACCTCGGAAGATGGGCGCAACTTTGCCGCGCAGAATTCCGACGCGATCTTTGTGCATGTGGAGAGCATCGAGGAAGGCCTGGCGTATGCCCAAGACCTGAAACGCCGCGCCAAGGGCTTTGGCCGTGACCCAGAGAGTTTGTCGATTCTGCCGGGCATTCGCCCGATTGTCGGGCGTGATGAAGCCGAAGTAGAAAGGCGCTACCAGCAGGCCGTGGAGCTGGTCACCGTGGAAGACGCCATCGTCGCCCTCGGCCGCCCGTTCAACGACCATGATTTCAGCAAATACCCGTTGGACGAGCCTTTCCTGGAGCTGGGCGACCTGGGCTCCAACAGCCAGCGCGGCGGCTCCGACCGCATCAAGCAACTGGCCAAGGACGAAGGCCTGACCCTGCGCGAAGTGGCCCTGCGTTTCTCGCGGCCCAAGCGTGATTTTGTCGGCACCCCGGAGCAAGTCGCCGATGCGATCCAGACCTGGTTCGAGCGCGGCGCCAGCGACGGTTTTATCGTCAACTCGGTGCTGCCGGACGGCTTGCAGTACTTCACCGAACTGGTGGTGCCGGTGTTGCAGCAACGTGGCCTGTTCCGTGCCGAATACACCGGCCATACCCTGCGCGACAACCTGGGCCTGGACGTGCCCGCCAACCGCTACAGCGTTGCCGAGGTTGAAGACAAACAGGAGGCGCTGGCATGAGCGAATCCCTGAACCGTCAGCTGGCAGACCTGCACGCCGAACGCGTGGCCACCTGGGCACCCGAGGCGTTGAAGGTCAATATCGACCAGCGTCAGCGCCTGGTGGATGAAGCCCGTCCCGACGACTACGTGCAGGTCGGCGATGAGCTCGACCCGTTCACCTTGCTCAATGTGGAGGGCGGCGAACTCAACCGCGAACTGCTGCTGGCGGACGGCCCGGCGGTGTTGGTGTTCTTCCGCTTTGCCGGCTGCCCGGCGTGCAACATCGCCCTGCCCTATTACGAGCGCCAGCTCTACCCACGCCTGCGGGAACTGGGGGTGCCGCTGGTGGCGGTCAGCCCGCAAGTGCCGGAACGCCTGGTAGAGATCAAGACCCGGCACAACCTGCAACTGTTGGTGGCCAGCGATAAGGACAACAACCTGGGGCGGCGCCTGGGCATTCTCTACAGCTTTGACGAAGCGTCACGCAATGCCGCGTTGGCCAAGGGCAACAGCATTGGCGAGACCACTGGCACCGGCACTTGGGAGTTGCCGCAACCGACGGTGGTGGTGATTGCCAAGGATGGGACGGTGGCGTTTGTAGAGGTGAGCCCGGATTGGTTGGTGCGCACGGAGGCTGAGCCGGTGTTGCAGGTGGTGGAGCAACTGCTGGGCGAGCAGCCCGTGCGCCTGGCCATCTGATAAACACCTACCCCACTGTAGGAGCGAGCTTGCTCGCGAAAAACCTGAGGGCGCCACTGAGTGTCAGGCGCCCCGCGTCATCGTTGACGACCTTCGCGAGCAAGCTCGCTCCTACAGTCATTGTGAGTACATTCTTATGACCCAACCGTCTCTACGCTCCGTGGAAGTTGCCAATTTCGAAGCCCTGCTCGAACGCCTCACCACCGAGCTTGCCAGCACCGCGCACCTCTTTGATGAAAGCGGCGCCTTCCCCCACGCCAACTTCAAACGGCTGCACGAACTCGGCCTAGTAGCCCTCACCGTGCCCAAATCCCTGGGCGGCGGTGGCGCCAGCCTGCCCCAGGCGCGCAAGGCCATCAGTGCGATTGCCAAGGGTGAACCCTCCACCGCGCTGATCCTGGTGATGCAATACCTGCAACACACGCGCCTGCAAGACAGCAAGAGCTGGCCCGCCCACCTACGCACCCAAGTGGCCGAAGACGCGGTGCGCAACGGCGCGCTGATCAACGCCCTGCGCGTCGAGCCCGACCTCGGCACCCCGGCCCGTGGCGGCCTGCCGGCGACCATCGCGGTGCGCACCGCCGAGGGTTGGCGCATCAGCGGGCGCAAGATCTACTCCACCGGCAGCCATGGCCTGACGTGGTTCAGCGTGTGGGGCCGCAGCGATGACGCCGATCCACTGGTGGGCGCCTGGCTGGTGCCCAAGGACAGCCCCGGCATCAGCATCATCGACACCTGGGATCACCTGGGCATGCGCGCCACCTGCAGCCATGAAGTGGTGCTCGACAACGTGCTGGTGCCCCTGGATCACGCCGTCAGCGTCAGCCCCTGGAGCGCGCCGTCGCCGGAGCTGGATGCTGAAGGGTTCCTGTGGATGTCGGTGTTGCTCTCCTCTGTCTACGATGCCGTGGCCCACGCCGCCCGGGATTGGCTGGTGAACTGGCTGGAAGAACGCGCACCGTCCAACCTCGGTGCGTCGCTGTCCACCTTGCCGCGTTTCCAGGAGACCGTCGGCCATATCGATACCCTGCTGTTCGCCAACCGCAGCCTGCTGGACGCCGCCGCAGAAGGCCACACCCCGGCCGCCAATGCCGCGCAGCTCAAGTACCTGGTGACCAACAACGCGATCCGCGCCGTGGAACTGGCCATCGAGGCCTCGGGCAACCCTGGCCTGTCGCGCCTCAACCCGCTGCAACGGCATTACCGCGACGTGCTGTGCAGCCGCGTACATACCCCGCAAAACGATGCCGTGTTGCAAGGCGTCGGCAAGGCTGTCTTCGTCCAACGTCAAAAGGAACGCACATGAGTCAGGTGATTATCGCCAGCCAGCTGGACGAAGATTTCAACGCGGTCATCCGCGAGCGCCTCAACGCTATCCACCCTGATGCCCAGGTGATCGGCGTGCCCGCCGGTGTGCCAAGCGACCTGCCGCCCCAGGCCAATATCCTGCTGGCACGCCCGATCAATGTGCGCGGCTATATCGCCCCCGACACCCCGCCGCCGGGTTGGCCCTATGGTGCGCAGTGGGTGCACCTGGTGTCGTCGGGCATCGACTTCTACCCACGCTGGCTGTTCAACGGGCCGCAGGTGACCACCTCCCGCGGCAGTGCTGCCGATAACCTGGCGGAGTTCGCCTTGGCGGCGATCTTTGCCGCGTCCAAGCACCTGCCGGATATCTGGGTCAAAGACTCGCAGTGGAATTTCACCCCGCTGCGCCCGCTCAAGGGCACTACGTTGGGCATCCTGGGCTTTGGTGCGATTGGCGAGCGCCTGGCGCAAAAGGCGTTGGCGCTGGGCATCAACGTGGTGGCGTTGCGTCAGAGCCAGGCGCCGTTCAGTGCGGGCGTGGAAGCGGCCAAGGATATCCACGACCTGTTCGCCCGCGCCGATCACTTGGTGGTAGCCGCGCCGCTGACCGAGGCCACCCGCCACATTATCAACCGCGATGTGTTGGGCAGTGCCAAGCCGGGGCTGCATTTGATCAACATTGCGCGCGGAGGGTTGCTGGACCAGGAGGCGTTACTCGAAGCCCTGGATAACGGCCAGATCGGCCTGGCCTCTCTGGACGTGACCGAGCCTGAGCCGTTGCCGGATGGGCATCCGTTGTATACGCACCCGAGGGTGAGGTTGTCGCCGCATACGTCGGCGATTTCGACCAATAGCAAGCAGGAGATTGCGGATACGTTTTTGGCGAATTTGGAAAGGTATGTCGGCGGTCAGGCGTTGGCGAACCTGGCGAATGCATAACGGCGTATGAAGATCCAAATGTGGGAGCGGGCTTGCTCGCGAATACGGTGTATCAGTCACAGATGTATTGACTGATACACCGTATTCGCGAGCAAGCCCGCTCCCACAGGGGGGTTGTGTGAGCCGAAATAAATCATTTGATGCGGTAGTGGAAGGTATTGCGCACCGCCGGTACAGGCACCGCCTTGCCGTCCACGATCCGAGGCTGATAGCGGAAGGTGTTCGCCGCCGCCAATGACGGGCGCATGAACAAGGGGTGGCAGCCGTCCAATACCTTGGGGTTTTCCACCCGGCCTTGGGTGTTGACGGTGTATTCCACCGAGCAATCGCCTTCGATGTTCTTATCCAGGGCGCGCTCGGGGTAGTCCGGCGCTTCCTTGCTCAAGGGCTGGTATTGGCGGCTGTCGAACGCCGGTGCGGGCGCGGGTGCCGGTGCGGCCGGGCGAGCGGCTTGGGCGGCGGCCAGGCGCTGTTGTTCCAGCTCGCGGTTGCGCTGCTCGGCGGCCTGGCGTTCTTGTTGCTGCTCGGCTTTCCTTTCCTCGACGCGCTTGCGGGCCAACGCAGCTTTCTCCAGTTTTTGCGCCTGGATCTGTGGGTCGACCACCGGTTTGGGCGGCAGCGGCACGCTGACCGGCTCCGGCGGCGCTGCAACCGCCACGGGTTCCGGCACGGGGGCAGGCGCCGGCGGCATGATCACCAGTTGGGTGTGCATCACCCGAGGCGCCTCGACCTGGGGTTTGTCCGTCGACCAACCCAGCATCAGCGCGGCCAACACGCCCACGTGCAATGCCACGGCGAGGCTGGCCGCAAAGCTGTTGCGCCAGAAGCCTGAGCGGTCTGCTGGCGCCATCGTCAACGTTGGACTGTGCATGATCATCGCCGTCATTGCGGGGCCTCGGTCACCAGCCCCAGGTTGCTCACACCACCCTTTTGCAACACCGCCATGGCCGCCACCACCCGACCGTAGCCGGCGTTGTCGTCGGCGCGGATATACACCTGGGTGTCGCTGCGTGCGGCCACCACCTGCATGACCTTGGCGCCCATTTCATCCAGGCTCACGGCGCTGTCGGTCTGGTGCTGGGTGTCGAGTTCGCCGCCCAGGTTCCAGTAGTAGCCGCCATCGGCCTTCACCGACAGCGTGAGGATCTGCTGGCGGGTGTCGGTGGCCAGCGCCTCGGCGGCGACCTTGGGCAGTTCGATCTTCACGCCCTGGGTCAGCATGGGCGCGGTGACCATAAAGATCACCAGCAGCACCAGCATCACATCGATGTAGGGCACCACGTTCATCTCGGCCTTGGGCCCGTGCTTGCGTTGCGGCCTGGTCAGCATGGTCTTGCTCCTTGTTCAGGCGGCCACGGCCAGGTTGATCGACGTGCCGCGCAGGGTGCGATGCAGGCGCACTTGCAGCTCATTGCCAAAGGCGTAGTAGCGGGTGAGCAAGGTCTGGCCACGGGCCGCAAAACGGTTATAGGCGATCACCGCTGGGATGGCCGCAAACAAACCAATGGCGGTGGCGATCAACGCTTCGGCGATGCCCGGCGCCACCGTGGACAGCGTGGCCTGCTGCACCTGGGACAAACCGATAAAGGAATTCATGATGCCCCACACCGTGCCGAACAGGCCGATGTAGGGGCTGACCGAACCCACGGTGGCGAGAAATTGCAGGCCCTTTTCCAGCTCGATTTCCTGCTCGGTGATCGCCACTTGCAAGGCGCGCTCGACGCCTTCCAACACGGCCGGGTCATGGCTGTGCAGGTGCTGGTATTCCTGCACCCCGGCGATAAAGATCGGCGCGATACCGCCTTCGCCCGCCTGCACGGTGTCGCGGTACAGCGGCTGCAAGTCGGGCGCGGCACGAAAGCGCTGCACAAAGCCATTCAACTGGCGTTCCAGGCGGCGCAGCACGGTGCCGCGCTGGATGATCAGGTACCAACTGACCAGGGAGGCCAGCAGCAAGGTGATCATGACCGCCTTGACCAACAGGCTGGCGTTACTGATCAGGCCCCAGATCGTCATATGTTCCATCGTCGCGTGCATGGTGAACTCCTATTCCAACAAAAAAGTGATGACCGGGTGATGACGCGTCACGGCAATTTCAGTGCGCGGGTCACGTCCGCCCACGGCACGAACTTGAAGTTCTGGGTCTGCTCGGGCATACGCTTGCGCCCGTCCTGCACCACCAGCATGCCTTGGTTCCAGGGGCCGCCCAGGTTGATGGCGGTGACCTCAAGACCATCGGTTTCCGAAGAACCGTCGATGCCGGCAGCGGCGTTGAGGCCCACACGGAATGCGCCGTGGGTGGCAAACGGTGGCTCGGCGTCCACCACCAGGTAGCTGTCGTTGCCTTGGCTGGAGATCACCAGGTAGTCGCGCTTGTCGCTCTGGTACAACGCCAGGCCTTCCACATCGGCGTGCAATTGCGGGCCGACCTTGATCACGCTGGTGAGCTTGGCCGGCTGGTCGGCACGCGCATCCACTGCCCACACGCCGACGTCTTCCTCACCGATAAACAAGCGCTGGCGCTGGTCATCGGCCACACAGCCTTCGGGCTGGCTGTCGACCTTGAACTGGCGCACCAACTCGCCCTGCACGCGGCCATCCGGCGCACTCAGGCGGTATTGCAGGAAGGTGCCGTCCTTGTCATTGGCGATGGCATAGATCTCGCCGCTGGCGGGCTGGAACAGGCAGATGCCGTAGATCGCCTTGAGGGGCGTGGGCACTTCACCGGCTTCACGCAGTTCGCCGGTTTTACGGTCGATACTGAACAGGCTCAGGCTGTTGTGATCGCGGTTACTGGCCACGGCCAGGTCGACGGTCTGCGCGCCGAGCTTGAAGTGGGGGCGTACATCGACGTTGTTCAGGCGGCCCACGGCCAGTTCCTGCAACAGCTTGCCGTCGAGGTCGTAGGCCAGCAGGCCCTGTTTTTTGTTGGTGCCCAGCACGCGGCTTTTGGACGGCTGCTCGGGGTGAATCCAGATCGCCGGATCATCGGCAGCATCGCCCTGGCGGCCCACCGGGTCGGTTTGGCGCACGGCGGCGACTTCAGGCAGTACGGGTTCGGCCGCTACCGGCTTGGCCTTCCAGTTGAGTGTGCCCTGATAAAGCGTGCCGCTGGCGTCGTCGCGCACCAGCAGGTTCTGGCCGTTGAGGGTCAGTTGCTCCGGTTCTTTAAGGCCCGGCAAGGTCAGGCTGGGTTGCTCGACCCAACGCTCGCCGCTTTGCTGGAATAGATGCAGTTGAGCGGTTTTGGGATCCAGCGCAATCACCCCACCTGGCACCACGGCCATGGCGCCGGCCTCACGTTTGGGATTATCGAACACCGCCACCGGCGTGCGTTTGACGTCCGCTTCCGGGTGCGCCGGGTAGGCCCACCAGCCGACATTTGTCTCGTTCACCACCAGGCGATGGGCGCCGTCATCCACTTGGCAGAACTCGGCCGAGGGCGGCAGAGGCAAACCGCGCACGCGCTGGGCTTCGCTCAACAAGGTCGCGCCATTGCCCACCAGCCATTGCTCGCCCTTGCCCTCTTCGCCCACCAGAAATACGAACAGGTTGGCGGCCGAGTCGCGGTACAGGCACAGGCCGTTCACCGCGTAGTCGCGGGTGGGCAGGTAGAGTGGTTTGCCGAAGGTTTTGGCGGAGGCGTCGAGGCTGATCAGCAGGGCTTGCTGGCGATCGTTGTCGAGGCTGGCCACCAGTGTCTGGCTGCCTGCGGCGCGGGTGTCGAGGCTGGTGAAGTTGCCGTTGAAACGGGCCAGTTCGGTGCCTTTGGCGTCCAGCAGTTGCAGGCCATCGCGGGGGCTGGCGGTGAGGCGTTCGTTAGTGTTCAGGAACGCCATGGCTTCGACATTCAGGTTCGGTGCCCAGGGGGTCAGGGCTAAATCGGCGGCGAATGTGTGGCCGCTGGTTGCGAGAGCCATCAGCAGGTACAGCTTGGAAAATTTCATGAACATACAAATCCTTCAAAAACATTAGAGATGTGTTGAATTTAAAAATGGGTAAAGGTCAGGCCCAGCTTGTAGGTCGGGCCGTACTCTTCGTACTGGCCGTTGTAGCTGCGGTTGCCGGTGTAGACGAAGTACGACTCGTCGGTGAGGTTTTGCGCCTCGAAGCTCACTTGCAGGTTCTTGGTGAGCGAGTAGCGCGCACTGAAATCCACGAAGGTCTGGGCATCAACGTGCAAGTCATGGGCCTTGTCGTTGATCGAGGCCAGTTCATACAGGTAGGCCGATTTGTAGTTGGCCGACAGGCGCAGGCTGAGCTTGTCGTCTTCCCAACCGAGCATCAGGTTGCCCACGGTGTCCGACTGGTTGGGCAGGCTGATGCTGCGTTTGCGGTTCGTACCGCTGGCACTGTCGAAGCCTTCGATATCGGCGCTTGAGCGGCTGAAGGTGGTGTTGGCGCCCACCAGCAAACCGTTCCACGGCGCCGGCAGCCAATCGAATTTCTGGGAGTAGGCCAATTCCAGGCCATACAGCTTGGCGCTGTCGCCGTTGGCGTAAGTGTGGGCTTCGGAGAAGTTGGCCCAGGCGCCGGTGCCGGCCAGGTCGGTGTTGTAGACGAAGTTCTTGATGTCTTTGTAGAACACGAACGCCGACACGGTGCCAGCGCGGCCCATGAAGTGCTCGATGCCCAGGTCCAGGTTGCTCGATTCCAGGGGTTTGAGGTCCGGGTTGCCGAAAGTGGCTTCGTCATCGTCGATCACAAAACCTGGCGCCAATTGGCCGAAGGTCGGGCGCACCACGGATTTGGTCCAGGCCGCGCGCACTTGGGTGTTCTTGTCGATCTGGTAACGCGCATGCAGGCCCGGCAGCCAGTGGTGGTAGCGGCGCTTGGTGTCGGTGGCGGTGAACACGCCGTCGGTGGCGCCGGTGCCTTTGGCTTCGAACTCGGTGCCTTCGTAGCGCAAGCCGGCAATGAATCGCCAGTCGTCGATGTCAATGGTGTTCATGAAGTAGCCGGCGTTGATGTCTTCGCGAATGGTGTAGTCGTTGACCCGGGATTCGGTCTCGTCGTAGAAGTCGGCGGCATTGAGGCTGCCGATCAACTGCTTGATGCTGCTGGGGCTGATGCCGGGGCCGAAGTTGCCCAGGCGGTAGTCAACATTGCCCTTCTGAAACTGGGTGAGGTTGAGCTGGTCGGCGCTGAAGCCCAGGGTGTCGAAGTCTTCATAAACCCAGGCTTCCAGGTCGTTGGTCTTGTGGCGGCGGCTGACCTTGCCGCCGAATTTGAACTGCGAGGCGTAGCCGCTCAGGTCGTAGTCGCGGGCCAGGTCCAGGCGCAGGTTTTTCTCGGTGTCCTTGGTGTTTTGTTTTTCCCAGTCGACTTTATCGAGGGTGTAGTTACTGGCATCAAAGAAGCCGGCGCCAATGATCGGGCGTGGCTTGTCCTTGTCGTAGAAGCCGCTGTTGGCAAAGTCGCCGCCGTCGAACGTGGCGCTGGCGATATGCCCCGGGCTGTCTTCACTGGACTGGCTGTAGCCGGCCTGGCCGCTCAGGGTCCACAGGCCGAGCATGCGTTCGCCGCCGAACACGTAGGATTGGATCTCCTGGGTTTCTTCGCGGTTTTTGAGCTTGCGCTTGGCCTCGGCATCGCCCAGTTCGCCCGCTGCCAGCGGGTCGGCAAATTCGATGCTGGTGGAGTTGCGGGTCTCGGTGTCTTTGTAGCGGCTGTAGAGGGTGCGCAGGTAATAGCTGCTGACGTCATCGGGCTTGTAGTCGAAGTTCAGGCCGCCGCCAGCGCGTTCGCGGCTGATGTCGTAGTCGCGCTGCTCGAATTCGTTGAGCTTGGCGCCGTCGGTAAAGTCCCAGGCGCCGCCGGTTTCGACGTTGTCCGAACCGAAATCACGCTTCTGCCAGCTCAACGCTGCGGCCACGCCGAAGTTGTCGATGCCGTCGCCCAGGCTGAAACGGTTGCTGGCAGCGCCGGAGAATTTCGGGCTGGTCTGGTGGGTGTTCTTGTCGTAGCTGGCCTCGGTGCTGCCGGTGTAGAACAGGCCCTTGTGGTCGAAGGCCGAGAGGCTTTGCACGTCAACGGTGCCGCCTAGGGAGTTGGCGTCCATGTCCGGGGTGAGGGTCTTGATCACCGACAGCGACTGCACCAGCTCCGAGGGCAACACATCGAGGGCCACGGCGCGGCGTGCAGCTTCCGGAGCAGGCACGAGAGTGCCGTTGATGGTCACGCTGTTGAGGTCCGGGCCCAGGCCACGCACGCTGACGAAGCGCCCTTCGCCCTGGTCGCGCTCTACGCTGATGCCCGGCAGGCGCTGCACCGCTTCGGCGACGTTTTCATCCGGCAACTGGGCCACGCCGTCGGCGTGCACCACGCTCTTGATGCTGTCGGCCTTGCGTTGCTCCTTGAGGGCCGAGTCGATGGCAGCGGCCTGGCCGACCACTTCGACGTGCTCGGTGGTGGCCGCCTCGGCCGCTTGCAGCCGTTCGCTGGCAATCGCCAGGGCCAAGGCGGTAAGCGTGAAGCTGACGAGCCCGGTGCGCTTGTACATGAAATCCTCCCCAAGAAATCCGTTGGCGCCAGGCAAGGGGCCCGGCAACTGGGAGGGCAAGCTAGGGGTGGGGGATGACGGTTCTGTGACAGGTACAGCGTGTGAAGCCCATAACCCGGGGTTTAGAGCGATCTCAAGTGTACAAATGAGCTGAAATGACCTCGGTTCAAATGTGGGAGCGGGCTTGCTCGCGAATGCGGTGTATCAGCCAGCACAGCTAATACTGAAAGACCGCATTCGCGAGCAAGCCCGCTCCCACATTTGATCGGTGTTTGCCAGTCAACTGCGATTATGCCGTGAGCTGATCCGACCCTCCCCCATCGTCACGCAACCGTCACATCCATCTGCTGTGCTGGCGCCCATCGCCTATTTACCCAAGGACTCACGGCCATGTTCTCCGTGCTCAAACCCCACCGCTGGAAACTCAGCCTGCTGCTGATCGCCGCCAACCTCGGACTGATCCTGCACCTGGCCTGTGGCGACCTTAAAAGCTTCAGCGAATGGGTGTGGCTGGATATCTTCGGCGAAGGCGGCTCGGCGCTGCTGGCACTGGTGTGGTTGGGCCTGGTACTCAAAAGCCGCCCTGCCGGGCGCGTCACCAATTACCTGGCGCTGGGCCTGTCGTGCATCTTCTTTTCCTGGTGGATCGACAGCCTCGACGAGTTCATCCGCCTGCCCGACAGCATCACCTGGGACCACTGGCTGGAGTCCGGGCCGATGCCGGTGGGCATGATCCTGCTGACCATTGGCATCTACCACTGGCACCGCGAACAGCTGGCGATCAGTGCGCAGATGGAGAAACGCGAGCGGCTGTTTCGCGAGCATCGTTTGTTCGACAAACTCACCCCATTGGCCGGGGCCGATTACCTCAAGCGCCAACTGGCCGACAGCCTGCAAGACAGCCGCGTACAGCAACAACCGCTGTCGCTGCTGGCGCTGGACCTGGATAACTTCGCCGCCATCAACCAAGCCTACGGGCATGCCGAAGGCGACGCCGTGTTACAGGCCCTCAGCCATTCGCTGCTGCTGAACCTGCGCCGCCAGGACTTGCTCTGCCGCCTGGCCGGTGACCGCTTTGTGGTGCTGCTGCCCAATACCGGCGAACGTCAGGCCCAGGTGCTGGCGCTGGAGTTGCAGCAAGCCGTGCGCGCCCTCGCCCACAAGACCCGCCAGCAAGGCGAACGTTTGCAACTGGGCGCCACCACCGCGGTGGTAATGGCCTTGGACGAAGCGCCCCAGGACTTGCTCAAACGCCTCAATCTGGCGCTGGCCAAGGCCAAACAACCTCTTGCGAAAAGCGCCTGAGATGGCCGTGAAAACCAATTGGTATGAAGCCGACAGCCGCTTCATACCCGGTCACTACCAACCCGCCACACTGATCGACCTGGCCTTGTCGCGGGATATCGACAGCCATCGACTGCTGCGCGGTACCGGGCTGTTTCATGAGGACATCCTGGCGGGCACGGCGCGGCTGAGTCCCCAGCAGTTTTTGGGGTTGATCGGCAACAGCCGCAAACTGCTCGATGCCGACGACAGCAGTTTCCTGTTTGGCCAGCGCCTGCTGCCCGGTTATTACGGCGCCGCCAGCCATGCGTTGGGGCATGCGCAGAACTTGCATCAGGCGTTGGAGATTTTGATCCAGCAACAGGTGCTGCTCAGTCCGTTGGTCACCCTGCAACTGGAACTGGACGAGCACCACGCCTACCTTTACTGGCTGGACAGCTGCGGCGCGGGCGAACACTGGCGTTTTTTACTGGAAGCCAGCATGACGTCGCTGGTCGCCATGAGCCAATGGCTCAGCGGCGAGCGCCTGCCATGGGTATGCAGTTTCAGCCATGCCGAGCCGCGTTATGTCGAGCAGTATTGGGTCCACCTTGGGGAAGAAACGCGCTTCGACCGGCCGCTGGACATGATGAGCATCCCCCGCGCCTTCCTCACTCGCCCCTGGCCAGGCGCCTCGGCCACCGCAGGCCAAGTGGCGCGCCAGCAAGCCCGCGAGCAGATCGAGCAACTGGGGTTTGCCGGCAGCTTTCTCGACTGCCTTTACGACTATCTGCACGAGCACGTACGCCAACCGCCCAGCCTGGAACTGGCCGCGCAGGCCTTCGCCATGAGCCCGGCGACCCTCAAGCGCAAGCTGCACAAGCACGACACGGGGTTTCAGCAGCAGGTGGACCGGGTACGCAAGCAGGTGGCGCTGCACCTGTACCAGGTCAAGGGATACACCAATGAAGAAGTGGCGGCGTATTTGAGTTTCAACGATGCGGCGAACTTTCGGCGTGCGTTCAAGCGCTGGACCGGCAGCACACCGAGCCTGATTCGGCAGTTGTTCAACAGCCACTAGCCAGGCGTTCGCGCAAGAATTCCACCAGTGCCTGCACCGGCCGCGAGCTTTGCCGGTGCTGCGGGTACACCGCCGACAGGGTCAGGTCCTCGGGGGCGAACTCGTCGAGGACCGTGACCAAGCGGCCGTCCTTCAACGCATCCCCAACGATAAAGGTCGGCAAATAGGTCACACCAAACCCAGCAATAGCGGTGTCACGCAGCAAATCGCCGTTATTCACACGCATGCGCCCGCACACGTTCAGAGCTTGCAACTTACCCTTGAAGCGCCATTGCACCTGGCGGCTGTGGCCGTAGGGCAGGCAGTCATGCCTGGCCAGGTCTTCGGGCTGCTGCGGCGTACCGCGCAGGGCAAGGTATTGAGGGCTGGCGCAGTACACGCGGGGGATGCTGGCGATGCGGCGGGCGATCAAGGTGGAGTCTTCCAGGGTGCCGATACGCAGCACCAGGTCGTAGCCCTCGCCGATCAGGTCCACGGGGCGGTCGCTTAAATCGACCTCGACCGCGACTTCGGGGTGGCGCTCCAGAAACTGCGGCAGCAGGCAACCCAGATGGGCAATGGCGAACGACAGCGGTGCACTGAGACGAATAGTGCCACGCGGCTCGCTGTTCTGCCCGGCGATGCCCTGCTCCACTTGCTCGACTTCACTGAGCAGGCGCAAGGCGGACTCGTAGTAACTCTGGCCCAGTGGCGTGACATCCAGGCGGCGGGTGGAGCGGTTGAGCAGGCGTACGCCGAGGCGGTCTTCCAGTTGGATCAGGCGGCGGCTGACGAACTGCTTGGACAGGCCCAGCTGTTCGGCGGCGGCGGTGAAGCTGCCGGACTCCATGACCTGGCAGAACAGGCGCATGTCTTCAAAGGGGTTCATTGTCGCTTCTCGGTGGACATTTGTGCGGTTGTATAACCGGTTCGTCGCAACACCACAAACCAAAATGTGGGAGCGGGCTTGCTCGCGAATGCGGTGGGTCAGCCACAGAATCTATTGACTGACACTCCGTATTCGCGAGCAAGCCCGCTCCCACAGGGGTATTGCGCAGTTTTCTAGAACGGGTTACTTGGCAGTAAACGCCGAGTAGCTGTTCATCAGGTTGCGGTAGTTGGGGATGCGCGGCGACAGCAGGTTGGCCAGGCCTTCCATGTCGTTGCGCCAGTCAACTTGCAGCTCGCAAGCCACCGAGAACCNGGCAGTAAACGCCGAGTAGCTGTTCATCAGGTTGCGGTAGTTGGGGATGCGCGGCGACAGCAGGTTGGCCAGGCCTTCCATGTCGTTGCGCCAGTCAACTTGCAGCTCGCAAGCCACCGAGAACCAGTTCACCAGTTGCGCACCCGCTGCGGTCATACGCGACCAGGCGGCTTGTTGCACGGTTTCGTTGAAGGTGCCGGAGGCGTCGGTGACCACAAACACTTCGAAGCCTTCTTCCAGCGCGCACAGGGTTGGGAACGCTACGCACACGTCGGTTACTACACCGGCGATGATGATCTGCTTGCGGCCGGTAGCCTTGACCGCCTTGACGAAATCTTCGTTGTCCCAGGCATTGATCTGGCCAGGGCGAGCGATGTACGGCGCGTCCGGGAACAGCTCTTTGAGTTCTGGAACCAGCGGGCCATTGGGGCCGGCTTCGAAGCTGGTGGTCAGGATGGTCGGCAGGTTGAAGAACTTGGCGACGTCAGCCAGGGCCAGCACGTTGTTCTTGAACTCGTTCGGCGAGAAGTCTTGCACCAGGGAGATCAGGCCAGTCTGGTGATCGACCAACAGTACGACGGCGTCATCTTTGTTCAAACGGTTGTAAGCCATGGGGATATCTCCTAACGGGGGTTGGGTTAATCAGAACGCAAAGCACGAGCAGCCAAACGCACCCCAGAAACCCTGGAAGTCGCTGACGGGCACGCTGGAAAGACGGGCTTTTTCGTGGCTGTGGGAATGCACGCCGCACGGGCCGCTGCACTGGTGGACTTGCGCCTGCAATGGCGAGCTTGGGCGCCAGTGACCCGGCACCTTGACCACGGGCGACCAGTCCGGAAGCACCGGCACGCGGGGCGGTGCGTAGTCTTCGAAATCACCGGCGCCGTAGACCACCTTGCCGCCGACCACGGTGAGTACCGATTCAATCCATTTGATGGCCTCTTCATCGACGCTGAAAAAGTCCGCCGACAGCGCGGCCACGTCCGCCAATTGGCCGACCTTGATCTGGCCTTTCTTGCCCTGTTCGGACGAGAACCAGGCACTGCCGTGGGTGAACAGTTCCAATGCGGTGAGGCGCGGCAGGCCTTCGGCGTGCAGTTCCAGGCCGCCAACGGTACGGCCGCTGACCATCCAATACAGCGAGGTCCACGGGTTGTAGCTCGACACCCGCGTGGCATCGGTGCCCGCCCCTACCGGCACGCCTTCAGCAAGCATGCGCTTGATCGGCGGCGTCGCTTCGGCGGCCTTGGCACCGTAGCGCTCAACAAAGTATTCGCCCTGGAACGCCATGCGGTCCTGGATCGCAATACCGCCGCCCAGAGCGCGTACGCGCTCGATGTTTTTCGGGGTGATGGTTTCGGCGTGGTCGAAGAACCACGGCAGGCCATTGAACGGGATATCGCGGTTGACCTTCTCGAACACGTCGAGCATGCGCGAGATGGACTCGTCATACGTGGCATGCAGGCGGAACGGCCAGCGCTGTTCCACCAGGTGACGCACCACCGGCTCCAGCTCCTGCTCCATGGTCAGCGGCAGGTCCGGGCGTGGTTCCAGGAAGTCTTCGAAGTCGGCGGCGGAGAACACCAGCATCTCGCCGGCGCCGTTGTGGCGCAGGTAGTCATCGCCCTGGTGCAGCTTCACGCTGCCGGTCCAGTTCTGGAAGTCGCTGAGTTCTTCCTTGGGTTTTTGGGTGAACAGGTTGTAGGCGATGCGCACCGTCAACTGTTCTTCCTTGGCCAGTTGCTCGATTACGGCGTAGTCGTCCGGGTAGTTCTGGAAGCCGCCGCCGGCATCGATGGCGCTGGTGAGGCCCAGGCGATTGAGCTCGCGCATGAACTGGCGGGTGGAGTTGACCTGATATTCCAAAGGCAGTTTCGGGCCTTTGGCCAGGGTCGAATACAGGATCATCGCGTTGGGGCGTGCCACCAGCATCCCGGTGGGGTTGCCGTTGCTGTCGCGCACGATCTCGCCACCCGGTGGGTTCGGCGTGTCCTTGGTGTAACCGGCCACGCGCAATGCAGCGCGGTTGAGCAAGGCGCGGTCGTACAGGTGCAGCACGAACACCGGGGTATCTGGCGCGGCCTGGTTGAGTTCTTCCAGGGTGGGCATGCGTTTTTCGGCGAACTGGAATTCGTTCCAGCCACCCACCACGCGCACCCACTGCGGGGTTGGCGTGCGGTCGGCCTGGTCCTTGAGCATGCGCAGGGCATCGGCCAGGGACGGCACGCCTTCCCAACGCAGTTCGAGGTTGTAGTTCAGGCCGCCACGGATCAGGTGCAGGTGCGAGTCGTTGAGGCCCGGGATGACGGTGCGGCCCTTGAGGTCGATGACCTTAGTGCCACTGCCGCGCAGGGCCATGGCTTCACCATCGGTGCCCACGGCGACAAAGCGCCCCTGGCTGATGGCGACGGCGGTTGCCCGCGGGTTTTCACGGTCCACGGTGTGGAACTGGCCATTGAACAGAATCAGATCGGCGTTCATAGGGTTTCCTTTACAGAGGCTTCAAGCCAGGGAGCGAACAGGCGGGTGGCGGCTGGCATCAGCAGGTAGACCACCAGCAATACGATGGTCACGGTGACCAGGAACGTGGCGACCACGTAGTTGGAGAGGAACGGGTGCAAGCGCAGAATTGGGCCCCAGATGAGCGGAACCAGCAGGGTCAGCGGCAGGATCACGAACAGCGTGACCACGGCCTGCTTCCAACGCGGCGGCTTGGCGGTACTGCCCGTTTCGGGGTTGAACCAAAATTCGTTGACGGCGCCGATTTCGGTATTGTCGCCGTCGGCCAGCATGGGGCTGGCTTCGTCGATCAGGGTTTTGCGCTGGGGGGAGTCGAGCCAGGTTTCCAGGTCATCGGTGGAGCGGTAGCGCAGTACGCAGGTGAACAATGCCAGGCCGTTTTGCTGGCTGCGTACCACGTCAACGCCGAGGTGACCGGGGCGCTCGCCGGCGATGCGCACAATGCGACGCAGCCAGGCTTCGTAGTCGGTTTCGCGGCCTTGCTTGATCAGGTGTTTGACCACCAAGGTGACGACTTCGTCAGGGCTGGTCTTGGGTGCTGGGTCCATTGTTTGTCCCTCTGCTTGGAGATTTCAGCGATGAGGGGAGTTTGCCGGGGTGGTGGCGGGGAAAATTGGATGTACGTGCTGTTTGGAGCGGGTGGGGTGGATGCATACCCGGCAACGTCGGCAACAACCTACGACGCAAGAAGAAACGTACTACTGACGAGCACGCAAAGTAGACCTCCTACTTAAGCATCCGCCTACTCGCGGGTCCAAAAATAATAAAAAAGAGGTCTGAGCCATGAATGAAGCTACCAGTCTCGCGCACGTCGCCGTTGTGCAGTTCGACCCCCAAGTCGGCACGCAGAATCGACAATCCAATCTGGATGCCAGCCTCAGCCTGGCCCAACAAGCCGTGGACAACGGCGCCAACCTGATTGTGCTGCCTGAGCTGGCCAATACCGGCTACCTGTTCAGCAATCGCCAGGATGCCTTCGAGCATGCCGAGCCGGTTCCGGACGGGCCGAGCACACGGGCCTGGATGGACTTTGCGCAGGACCATCAGGTCTACCTGGTCGCTGGCCTTGCCGAACGCGAAGGCATGCAACTGTTCGACACCGCCGTGCTGCTGGGGCCGGATGGACTGATCGGCAAGTACCGCAAGGCCCATCTATGGAACAAGGAAAAGCTCTGGTTTACGCCAGGCGACCTGGGCTTCCCGGTTTTTGAGACGCCCATCGGCCGAATCGGCTTGCTGATCTGCTGGGACATCTGGTTCCCCGAAGTCCCGCGCATCCTGACCCAGCAAGGCGCCGACATCATTTGTAGCCTGAACAACTGGGTGTGGACCCCTCCTCCGTTGTTCGACGAGGCCGGCAAATGCATGGCCTCGTACCTGACCATGACCGCTGCCCACGTCAACAACGTGTTCATCGCTGCTGCCAACCGGATCGGCGAGGAACATGGCGGGCGCTACCTCGGCTGTTCGCTAATTGCCGGCACCAACGGCTGGCCCATCGGCAAGGTTGCCTCTCCCAGCGAACAAACCATTTTGTATGCCGATATCGACTTGTCCACTGCACGCAGCGCACCGATCTGGAACGAACTGAACGACCTTCAGCGGGATCGCCGCGTCGATCTGTATGACGGCATGCTTGGCTATCTCCACCACCCGTGCCTGCCACGATGATGAGGGCACGATCATGGACTCCATTTCGGCAAATCCGTCATCGGCTGCTCGCCATTTAGTGATTTTGCTTGCAGTAACAGTCGCCGCAGTCGGGCTGATCGCTGGCCTGTCGGTGTTGTACTCACTTTCCGCAGCGTCTTACTGGCCCAGCTACAACGACATGGTGACCAGCCTACCCTCACCCACGGCTTGGCTGCGTTGGGTGGTCGGCGATATCAGTGAAGTGGCGTTTTACAAACACGAGTTTGCTTCCATTGGTTTACTGCTGGGTGGCGCATTCGGCTACTGGACCAGCCGTTATGCCCAGGGCTGGCAGGGCTTTAGCATCGCCTATGGCACGGGGCTGTGGCCCTGGCTGGTAACCAGTTCATTGCTTGGGCTGTTGCTGAGCAATGCACTGTGGGGCTGGACGGTGACGGCCGAGTCCTGGCAGCCCACGTTTGCGGCATTTGTGTCGTTGCCGGCGGCGATGGTGCTGCTGTTTGGCCCAGGCTGGAAAGTCACACTCAATGGTGCGCTCCTCGGCGCGATCCTGGTAACGCCGAGTTGCCTGCTGATAGTGAATTACCTGTGCATCCCGCTGGGACTGCCAGTGGTGATCGGTAACGTACTGGGGATGGCGCTGGGCAGTGTGGTGGCGTTTCTGCTGTGCAGGGCGTTGCCGGTGTTGGTCAGCCGGCAACCCGAAACAAAGGTCAACGCCCCTCCTCCCACCGCCCTTACGCCACCCGACTACGGCATGCGCTGGACAATCCGTCGCGTGCTGGCAGACTTTTCCGAAGCGCCATTTTTTGGCAATGAATGGGCGAGTCTTGGTTTGCTTGCCGGGGTTTTTCTGGCGTACGCATTAAACCCTCTTAGCCCTGCCTATGGTTCAGGCTGGTTACCGCATCTGGTGGCGGGTCAGGCGCTGGCCTCACTGCTAGGTATTGGGTTATGGCGCCAGCAATGGCGAAAGCGCGGGTGGTATCCGACCTATGTGCCGTTGGTGTCGGTGGTGCCAGCGGCGGTGTTGACCCATGGTGGCAGCCCAATCGTCATCGTGGTCAGCGCCTTGCTGGGAGCATTGATGGCGCCACCCTTGGCCTGCGCGATTGCCGGGAGGCTGCCGACGTACATGCACCCGTATATTGGGAACGTGTTATCGATGGCGATCAGTACAGCATTGATCGTACCGATGATAGGGGCGTTGATTGAGCTTTAGGGCGGGAACGGTGGCACAAAGCAAGGGACAGATTTATTGTTTTCGGACAATAAATCTATCCTTTCGCGCACACATTTGACGCCGTCGCGGGTCAAGAATCCGCCTGATCGGCGCTTAACCCCTCGATTCGCGCGAGGCGAGTATTTCACCAGAAATGGAAGTCTTTTTCAGAGTTTCCTCGACTGGCAAAAGTCGCCCCTAACGGCATCATTATTTGGCTTGGCGAAGCACAAGCTGCGACAGACGGGTTTTAACGCGGAAGCAGAATTCACGAATTTGAAATTGATACGCGGGCATAACCATGTAGTTTAAATCGGCACCTAGGGAGTCTTTAACTTCCATGTATTTGGCCGTTTTGGCAGCAATGGCTTGGTATTCCGCCTCGTATTTAGCGTAAGACGCTTTGTTGTACATCTTTAAAACGTCCAACTCTTTACGGCATTGCTCAGCGCGATTTGGGTTCAAGTCTGTTTCTGACTCTGACTGAGCAGCGTGCGCAGAGGCAGGGGCTGGTGACTCAGCACTTGCGGCAGGTTCTGCCTCATACCGCACCGTGTAGGGTGGCGTCGAAGGTGCGGCTTCAGGTGATGCTTGCTGGACGACGGCGGGAGGTGGAGTCACGTTAGGTTTTTCTGGGGTTTTTGTAGCGCATCCCGAGAGGGCAAGCCCTACCACTACAACGATGCCACACATTTTATCCATCGGTTCCACCAAGAAGTAATTACGATTGGCTGAGTCGTTAGGTTCTGGGTAAAAGTAATAACTCACTCAATGATCGAGTGTAAATTTTCTACCAGCCTCAAGGCGCTCAATCTCTCTTCCTTGAGTACACAGACGAGGGATAATAGTAAAAAAACAAAGGGATGACGAGTAAAAGCTCGTCAGAAAAATCATAGGCTTGATGAGGCAATTGCCGTGGGACCAAGGGGCGCAGCTAGCATAGAACTTCGGCCTTTTGTTCTGATCCCAATACCAGGCGTGCTTTAAACCGTGAGCGCCTGCTGACCACCCATAGAGGTTCACAAAATGAAAATGACACTACCCGCCCTCGTTTTGAGCACCCTCATTTCGCAAGGATCGATGGCTGCCGGAGATGGCACAGCCGCCCTTGGAGGCGGCGTTGGTGGTGTGCTTGGCAACGTCGTAGGTCAACAGCTCGGCGGCTCAACTGGCGCAGCGGTAGGTGCTGGCGTAGGGGGAGCCGCCGGCAGTGCTGTCGGTGCTCAAAAAGGCAACAGAGCGGAAGCTGCGTTAGGTGGCGGAATAGGCTCAGCCGGCGGCTCGCTCATTGGTAATCGCCTCGGAGGAACAACTGGCTCGACTATCGGCGCCGGCGTGGGTGGTGCAGCGGGCGGCGCGCTGGGGAATAACCTGGCAGATGACGAGAGTAGTCATCGATCAGACGGTAAGAAGCATAAAGGCAACGCCAAGCATAAACACAAGAACAAGCATCGTTAGCCTTTAAGCAGAAACACAAAAGCCCCGCATTCGCGGGGCTTTTGTTTGAATCTTGGCGGGAAACCAGGGATTCGAACCCTTATATAAGGTTCAACCCAACACCTACTTAACTGCGATCACCTTAGCTTCAATCTGCGACGTAGTCAACCTCAACGAATCCGGCCTCTCCGCAAAAAAATACTACCTTAGCCCGTTGTAGCCCCGAAGCTTGCAAAGGTGCAACTCGTTGCAACTTAAGAATTGCACCTTAACGAGCTTGAAATTCAGGGCAAAAGTCACTCTGCCTAGCTCACGACCCGACTCCTTCTGGCGAATACGCGAGTAATTCGACGTATCAGAGCTTACTCAACTGCGCAAATGCCTACGCACGGTAAGGATCGAAATCACGAATCTCTCTGCTCCTAGGCTGCCCACGCATCAAAGCATCACCGATGACTCGATCTACCGAAACATCTCTGAAGTGACCACACCCGCACTGCAATCGATAATGCCACTCAGTGTGTGACTCAAATTTCATTTTTACACGTAAACTCGCAGTACAAATAAGCAAACCCGGCCATTATTAGCAATTACTTTTTTTCAGTAATTAAATCAACATAACAAAAGCCATCAAAAAACCGCAACTCAATTAACAATTTAACCAATCACTGAACAACAACAGCGCTCAAAATCAAAACACCAAACAAAGCACTAGATACTAAAACTATACCGTAAAATCAATAAAAACAAACACTGGCTACGCACTTTGCTAAAAACAACAAAACAAGATCATAGTTTACTTTTAATATACTGTTAAAACATCATCGCACGCTGTTAAAGTGCAAAAAAACCTTGACGACGGCACATCTCCCCCTCTTAAATGGCAGCCCTCACATGATGGGGTGGATGATGAGTCAGAAAAAAGAAGACATGAAGAGAAAAACAATCAAGCCTTTTAACCGAAGTGAGCTAATTAAAATAAAAGCGACTCTCGAACGGACAGGCTCGATTACAGACCGATTACTTTTTTCACTGATGCTCACCGGCATGAGGCCTAGCGAATATCTGCCGATCAGATCGCAAGACTTGATACTTGGGCTCGAAAAAACTTTCAACTTCAGAGGACTGTCAATGCCTAAGGCAGATGTAGACTCTGCGCTAGAAATGCTGAGTCTGAGGAACACGTCAAGGAATTATTATATTTTTCCAAGCCGCTCGACTTCAAACTCCCCGATGAAGTATAAAGAACTTTGCAATAAACTGGTTTCGTGGCTGAATGCTGCGAACGTAAGCCACGACGAACGCTCGCCACACACTGTACGTTGCTCGGTAATTATCGCTAACTCAGAGGCGGTGGTGAAGTTGCCCAAGCGGTTCAAACTTAGCACTGGCATGACGAGTCTGAACACTATTCAGAACTTCATTCCTAAAAAACACCCTCATCAGAACTAGAACGAACGCTGACAAATGGGCTAGAGCGGTCGAACATTTACCACTAAGCCCCCCTAAACATCCAGTACATTAGGAACCTCACATTATGGAATTCACACTTTCGTATCAAGACAACAGCCAAATTATTTGCGGCCCAGCACAATCGCTGGAAGGTACCAACCTATTCTGTCCCGTATCACGGACAGCGCCAAGCCAGCTAGCTTATCAATACACTCCAACCAAACCCTGCTTCGAATGTGGGCCAGCCACGCTTTAACTAATCTGGTAAGCTTGAGCGTGCTTATCTACCATAAAGCGCGCTTGTAACGCTGCAGGTTTCCTACACCCGCAAAAATGCTAAACCCCACGCCTCTCAGCCCTTTTCCGCCCATTTACTAATTCAGAAGTAAAGAATGAACAACCAAGCACTCAACTTAAATTTCTGACAGCCATCATATGACCTTTGCACATAGAAAATTATACCCAGGTCATTCGATCAGTGTACTTCTGGAGAGTTATTGAAGCACCAGTGGACGTAGCATGCCCTTGCAGAGACGGCTGTCAGACAGGTCTTGGCCCTTCGGGCTTCCATCCTCACGCCCTCCGACCCTCATGGTCTGCGCGCTCCGCTTGCATAGTGATCAAAGCCACCACCTAGCTTGGACATATCTTACAACTGCCACATACTAGCCTCATCCGCTCAGAAACGAGGCTCAGCAAATGGCATGGCCATTTTGGAAGGACAAACGCCCCGCCTGGATACAGGCGGAAGAACGAGATTTCATCAAAGCAGCCAACAGCCTCAAGACACTGGAGGTGACACCACGAGGCGGCATGAGAATTGACCCTGAAGAACTCAGAGGTCAGATCCTAGCCGCTCGAGAACGGTACAAAGACTTGGTTGAGAAATAGTGATGCTGGATGTCCTGCCTACGCTGTAGCGGAATCTGGCCCGTGTCGCGATACACGTGCTGACCTAACGAGCCAGGTTCGGCAGGAGTCGAGAGGGGCGTTTTCGACACCGGGCACCTGCGCCACTACCCCCCCAACTAAGCCCAAGCAACTGAATGCCCTACACAACATCTAGTATGTCGTAAGGCTTGAGGTCTTCAGGGCACCATTCGCCGCCTCGAGCAAGCCCAAACGATGGTACTGCTTCGGTAGCTGCTGGCTAACTTCAAGTAGCTTCTCTTGCAACCAAGATGCATCCTGCGCTGAAAATGAGAAGCCCATCCACTCAAACTGAAGTTCGAAGCCGCTCTCCTCAATGGTTCGAACCGCAACAAGGATGCCTTCGCCGACGGCACCGTCAAGAAACTCAAGGTTAGCATTCTCAACATGTACAGCACCTTCCGCGCTGAACTGCCATGCGCCGCACGACAATCGGTACTTTCTATTGAGCAAACCTTCTTCACGTACAGCGGCCGTAACGCTTTCTACATCAGTTTGCTCCGCGATTGCCAAAGCTTCCGACAAGCAAAAGGCGATCTCTGCCGCGACCTCTGCACTGACGTCCACCCCTTCAGACTCAAATTCAATTCTCGCGCCTCTCCCGTCAGTGCCTGCAACACGGCATTCATAGCGTTCATCGAACTCCCGACCTCGCCAGCACAAGAAGTCGCGTTTGAATTCTAGTACAATAGCGTGATCTGCATTTGATGCACTCATTAATAAACCCTTCCATTCTTCTTAGATTTTTCTTCTGATAGTTCTATCTTTGCGAGCAGATACCCTCCAACGCATAACTGGTCAATTAGCCAAGATGCTTCGTCAAAGCTGAAGGTATACACCTTATTCTCGATACCCAAATATCGTGCGCGAAGCTCGTGATTGAACGCTACGAATAGCTTGTAGGAATTACGCGTACCGGGATATCGGAACGATCCAGAGGCAACAAGGTGCATATCGTCCGGGCTGTAGCCATAACCTTGTAGTTGGTCGTGCTGTGGCGCCAGGGTTCGCGATAAAATCATTTGGTAAAAAATCTTGCAGTAATTTAGCTTCAGCGCTCGCCCCACCTTAGGTTCGCCACCTGCGCGCTCATAGCTGGCTTGCACCAATGTTGCGAGGCTGCCCGCCAACTCCCCACATTGTTGCGCTGTAAAGTAGTAATCAGAGTCGTCCAGAACGCACCTAACAGCGTTACCGGCTAATTCAACTGTGGCAGTGAACGTCCTCTCTTCCATTAAGGCACGGCACATCATCAAACGCTCAACTTTAAAGAGCGTGCTCATCGAAACATCAACTGCCTTAACCATATACCTTCACCATTGAAGCCAAATACAAACTTAAACGGTCTGTCGCTCAGAAAACTTTAGTGGACATCAAAAATAATTATGAGAACGTTGCCGCGATAACACGATTGTCCGTGGAGTTCTCTGAGCGCGCCCTTCGGGACGGCTATCGTGAACAGAGCCGTTCGCCGCGTCTCGGCCGATGGGATTACATCCTCGCGGCATGCGCGCTCCGATTACGTCGTTGTACGAGCTGTAATCTGACCGTTCAGGCTCTAGACTGCGGACCCTCACTTTTTATGAACAACGGAATACGCATGTCTGAAATTGAAAACGATAATGTCGAAGAGAAGGCAAAACCTGATGATCTTTTTCAAACCGCAGAGCAATATTACTCGATGGTAAAGGCCCATCGTCGTCACAAGCGTGCGGCTAGATTTCGAGAGATGAATCCTTTGGCGTGGTACTTCGACGAATTCCCCGCACAGGACATGTATAAGAGTCCGTTATCGAATCAGCGCTCAACTCGCCAGGAAGTCAGATATCACTGGCTAAGACAGCGCGCAGGCTGGATCTTCTGGTCTCAGTTGAAGACTACCACTGCGGTGCGATTTGCCGCCTTTGGAGGATTGATCTGTGCATTCTATCAGGCCGCACCTGGCATGCATGGTGAGGCCGGTGATGCAGGAGCTCCTTTCAGGTGGCTTTTATTAGCAGGTCTAACGTACCTCATCGCTGTGCTTTGGTATGAAATCTGGTGTCCTCTTTTGTTGAAACAGGCCCTTTCCTCCAAGCCTGGTTTACTCGAAAATCAATCCAGTGTTTGGCTTCGTACGTTGGTTGAGGATGAGCTGCGTCGCTGGTGGAGCAAGCGCAATTGGTTGCCATATCCTGACTTACTGGATGAGCAGAAGTCCGAAGATCGGACAGCGATCGCAATTATGTCCGGATATGGTGTACCTGCGTTCGCAGGGTTCGATGCTTATGCATGCGCTCACATTGAGCGGGCTCTCTTCGAATATCGCAACTTGCGCAAAGTTACTATGTGGCGAAGGGGCGATCGCTCGCCGGATATGGAGGAGTTCTCACCGCAATACAGCTACGAGGGTAACCGCCCCTTAATGCGTCGTTTGACCATCAGTTCTCTCGATGAATACGATATCAAGGACAATCCCAAATCAAAGGCGGGAGATCTGGTGGTACGCTGGCATAGGTGTCCTATCGGCATATCTTCGCAACTTGATAGTCGAAGCACCGTCAACATACGACACGAAGCTGAAGGATTAGATCACTTGTTCGCAGATCATGCAGGGGCCATAGCGTTCGCTCAAACGATTGCAGTTTGGCAAAACACGATGCACCCAATCCGTCGTCTCATCCTAATGGTTCTGTATTTAATGAGTGGAATTTTTTTCGTGTGGTTTGTAGTCCTTCAACTACAAATCATTCTCCCGAAAATGTTTTGAGCCAATCTCTGTCGCTCACTGACCGACGGCTCTAATACTGTTGTGCGCGCCCTTCGGAACGGCTGTCGTAAACCGAGCCCCTCGCCAAGGCTCTGTCTCGGCCCGGAGGGCTTCCATCCTCGCGCCTCGGCCTTACGGCCTGCGCGCTCCGCTTGCATTCAGATACCCAGCCGATTTCTGGTACCACAGCCGCCGAAGCATTTGATGCTTCTCATCGCCCCCTGTTGGCAGAGAAAATTCAGATTACTAACCATCTCATGCCAAGCGCTGATGTCATCGCCTGGACAATCCACCTCCCTGGCGATTACTTGCTGCACCGTAAACCTTCTGTCTAGGCTCTAAGTGCAAAATCGTCTTGCTCATAGTGGACGCCCGTAATGGTATGTATCACTAAGCTACCAGGCACAAAAGCTATCTGAGTGCCCAATGTCTCCTTAGGCCCCAGAACCATGTACCCACCATTTGTAGGTTGCACGATAGAGGCTTCCCGTGAAGCAACATGCGAGAACAGTACGATGTTCTGCCCCCCAGGCTTCTGAACCGACTTGAAGATGACTCCGTCAAAACGAGGACAATGTTGTGTCGCAAGGTACTCTGCGATGACCTGAGTTATCAGATAGCTTTTTCCGGAGCCCGGCAGGACTGGAACCGTAATTTGGTCGTGCAAGACTCGAAGAAATTCTCGTCGCCCGGCTTTGAGGAAGTAATTAGGCTCAAAAAAGCTAGGATGTGCGCCCAGATCGGCCTCAGCAAAGCGCCCAAAGTCCAATACCCTGAGGGCCCCGTTAATGCGGAATTCTCCGCTTATAACATCGCTACCTACTGGCGGTCGGAGCTCGGCCACACAAGTGTTACGTTCAAAAGCACCATAGAACGCAGGAACCCCCACAGGGTTCATTCGTCCATCTCTGGCTTTTTCTTTCGGAGGGGCTCCCAGATTACGGTCAGGATCAGCAGAAATTGAGTCGATTTCTTCAGACGAAGCACATGGACGAGCTCGGAAAATTGGCGGCGAGGTATCCGGTGCTAGCAGCCTTACAACGGCACTCTCTTGGATTGAACTTGAATAGCTGTCTAGTCCGTCGAACAGCCAACCCAGAAATTTTCGTGCGCCATCGTTGAAGAAACGATTGCCATGCAGCATCCCTTCCTGAAACTCGACCCACTGACGACCGATGCTATCGGGAAGAAAGGGCTTTCGGACGTAATTGGTGTCTCCGCTATAGGAGTAACCCTCAAGGTCGTTGCAGATGGCTTGGACTATAGGCTCTTCGTTGTCGCAACATAGAACCTCGCTCACCCAAAACTCGGGATCCTCTCCGTCCTGAGAGCCGTCTTGGCCAAAGCGCCGGTAGTAGTCCCCCTCACATATGTAGCCGTCCAATACAGTTTTTACCATGTCGGAGATATTTGAAAAGGGAAGGCATCTGCGCTTTATCCCACACAGCGCACACAACATGGATGAACCTTCACTCTTGATCTGGCACTCCAGATACGACTCTATAACGCATTTGTAACAGATGAATTTCTCCATAATGCAGCAAGATTCCTTCTACCAGCACCGAAACTGATCCGGTTTTTGAGCAATAAAACCGGAGATCACTGTCCTTTTTTGCAGGGTTATAGGCGTACTAAGTGGCGGGCTTGTTCATTATTCTTCTATGCAGTTCTTTGAGATCGTCGCAATCAGTACGACTGGACTCAGTGAGCAGCTCAAAAAGCTCGTTATTACCCAACCAATGCCCCGTATGGTCTACCCCACGTTGGAGTTGCACGAGTTGCTGGTGAGTGAGCTTTGCAGACCAGGCTCGAAAGCTCATCTCAACTTTCTCTCGGGTGTCGTGACACTTAGGGCACAACGCCCGAAGCGAGCTGATTGGGTACTCCCAAGGCCGAAATCCATTGCTCATACGGGCGTAGTAACAATGGTGAGCTTCAAGCCTACCGGCAGCCCCGCAATCTTGGCATTTATGCTCAGCCACGCGCTTCACAAGATCGGCTTTTCTTTTCCAGCGGGGATCAAAAAGGAGCTGCGAGTACGTGGACTTTGCCGAGGTCGGAGTGAAGTCGTAGCCCTCGATTGGATAGATTCCCAGATTCCAGCTATGGCCCATTTCGTAGTAGAAGCCAAAGCTCTCGAAGATGTCTTCGAACTCTGTGAGATCCCCCCCGAAATTTAGCATGTGGTGAATGCTACTGCCGTCGAACACCAAAACGTGCACGGCATCGTTTAGCCAGCTTTCCCCTCGCGACTGCCACTCCGCAGGCGAGAGGAAAAATGCATCACCCAGAAGCCCCTCACGCACCAGCCAATCTTCGAATGCTAACAGCAGTCGGCGCAGATTTTCTTCCATGCAAAACTTCCATATCTCAGTGGTCGCTTTCCCTCGCAGGGGAAAGCTCTTCCAGCCCGAAGGCTTAAGTGAGAGTAACGTTTCGTACCTGTAGAGAGCTGGCGAATCAGAAAAACGCGCGACGTTTCGTTCCTGCTAACGGGGACGTTGGTTAGAGATCAATTAGGTCTTTGATAGCCAGGCGCGAACATCGAGCTCTCCACCCCGTAGAGAGCAAGAGGATCCTGGAGCCATAAACGATAAGCCTTGTCACCAATACTGTGATCTGGAGAACAATCTACGTGGTACTGCTGCAGGACGTACCCAGCCATTGCGGCGCGCACACGAAGCTTAAGCACCCCCTCATGCATCTCATAGTCGCGCTTAACAATCTCAGTAGAGTCTTTATCGGGATGCGGAACCAGGGGCAACTCGAGCATGCGATTCCATTGGTCATCATGCTCCGGCGCTTCTTCATAACGGGGTTTTTCTCCCATCTGAATCTCTGCCTGCCCGATTCGGGTCAGCACGAAATCCCCGAAATTACTACGCTTTCGATCAAACGCTCGAACGTGCCACCGAAGACCATCACACCCAATAGCAAATGGAACGACTTCCCGCTCGGACTGACCTGAACCAGAAGTGTAGGTAATCGTCACCACGCGCTTGAGGCGAATTGCCCTTGTGATGGGGGCAAGAATTTCTACTTTAGGTCGACTAAGGAGCGACACCGATTCGTGTGGTATGAGCGGTTTCTCATCTGAGTCCATTCCATACCCAAATCCCTGTGAAAGCGCAGTGAGCACTCGCTCGGGTGAATGAACAATCAGCGGGGAAAACGCTTCTCTAATCACATACAGTTTTGTCACCGAATCGAGCTCGGTATTGCCAGGTGCAATCTCCCGATACAGTCCGAAGTCTCGAGTTGCAGCTGCCCCTCCTACCCCAAACCGCTCCATGAGATCTGTCCGCGAGACAACCCCTGTGAAGTACAGGCGGAAATCAATGTACGCCAGACGTTCCCGCTGCGCTTGGCTGTACTCGCTCAAATCAATCATGTGCTCTCCGTCTAGCTGTCTAATTTATTACCGCTTTGCCGCTTTGCCGCCCTATCCGTCAAATCCACCAGTGGTCAGTGGTCGGCGATGATTTACCAGTAATCATAGCACGAGATGATTTGACGTAATCAAAATGATGATGATATGATTTTGATATGGGCACGATAGATGTGCTTATGCAGTATCTCTGGTGACGCAAGAAAGACGGTTAGAGATCATCAGGAAACACCAGAAACAAAAAGGCCGATCAAGTTCGTACCTTGACCGGCCTTCGGGAAAAGACGTCTGAACAGGCTCCAGATGTCTCTCGCGCTTTGTTGAGAAGCGTTGCGATGGTAGCCCCTGTGGGTTTCTTTCGCAAGGTAGCGAGTTCTGTATTCGAGCCTACCTCAGCAGGAGACACTCCATGTCCCAGATTGAGATGTTCGACAAGCCCGATGGGGAAGGTGAGGTCATCTATCGCATGACCATCACAACCAAAACGGGCAAGGTGATTCGACGTGCAAACGGTCAGCCGTTTCGTATCGTCATTCGCCCTAAAGCAGCCAAGTAATATGGCTGCTTAACAGAGCTCAGGGCACACAAGTGCCCTGCACTCTCTAGCTTCCGATGAAGAAATTCCATGAGCCTAGATTTCTATGATCGTGATCGGATGCCGATAGCATATACCGATGACGATGAACATTTGTACTCGTACTGCGGTCGCCCCGTAGCCTACATCCATGAAGGCTCCATTTACTCCTATCCTGGTCACCATCTAGGTTGCATATCCGATGGAGTGATCCGCGACAACCATGGCCACATTGTGCTTTACACAGCGGACTCCAGAGGTGGTTGTGAGAAACCGTATCTTCTACCACCCCCGCAGAAGGTTCTCAAGCAGATGCGATACCTCAAGTGTCGACGACGCGCTAAGCATGAAATCCCGTTTCGGCTCTCCTGGTGGTCGAAGATGCCTAGTCAGGAATTCTTCTCTTGACTAGCGGACTACACGCAGCCTTTGAACGGGCATCCTTAATAGAGGCAGGCAGCGCTTGGTAGCCTGTAAGAATGCTCCAAGATGCCCACAGTTTTGGTACTAGGGGATTGTGATGGAAGACCTCGCTACAAAAATCATTCCACTGGTACAGACACTTGTTCCAGGCTTTCTGACCACGATGATCTTCTATTGGTTGGCCGATGTTAAAAAGCCCGGACAGTTTGAGCGTACAGTTCAAGCGCTGATCAGCACGGGGCTGATCACGATGCTGGTGTCAGGCATCAAGCCCGTTCTGTTCTACATTGGCGAGCATCACTTTCAGCTAGGGCAGTGGACGGTTCAAGTAGAAGGCGTTTGGGGAATAGGCTTGGCGACATCCCTAGGCCTATTGTTAGCCTTCGCTTCGAACCACGACTATCTATACAGATTTGGCAGGTGGTTGACCTTGACGTCTCGCTCGTCGTACCCCGAGTGGATTTATGCCTTCCGCAAACGCGAAGGCAAAAGCGTGGTGCTTACCCTGCTTGATGGACGGCGATTATTCGGGTACCCGTCAGTATGGCCAACCGAGCCTAAAGATGGGCACTTCCTCATTACACAGCCAAGCTGGATGAACGAAGAGAATGAGTGGGTCGACACGCCCGGCATCGAGAGCTATTTGATCGCAAACAGCGATGTGTACCTAGTCGAATTTCTAGAGTAGGAGATCAGAAATGAATAACGAAAATAAACCTAGGCATCACGTGCTTGAACAGCGAACTGGTAATGAGGGAATGAATGTTAATCCTCCTGCGCCAGCTAATATCCGTCCCTCAGCACCACCGCCTGCTCCCCCTAAAGCGCCGAAAAAATAGAGGTCGAAATGTACGAGGAAAGGGGTATATCGCCCCAACCACGCAAACCGAGTGGCGGACATTCAAATCCACCCAAGCCATTCGCTCAGCGCCCGGCAACTCCACCTAAGGCCCCTCCACCACCCACCAAAAGGTAATCCCATGACAAACCAATCCGGCGGAAGAGTTCATGTGAATGACGGTATCAGCAAACAAACAACCAGCCAAAGACCTGCCGCGCCGCCTCCACCTCCGCCGCCACCTAAAAAACGATAGAACGTCAGCTCGCAGCTTCGCGGCGAGGAGCTGATGTCCGAATGGGAAGCCCGCCTGGATAATTGTTATGCCAGTAGGCTCCTCCCTGACATCATCGTTAGTTAGCACAGTTTCAGGCGAGCTCAAACCCTAACCCAGTAAGCGTCTCTTTCTCTGCGACGTTCAGTTTCTTCACCGCCCAGATGAGCATGTAGCGCGGACGTGAGCTCGCCACGTAAGCAAACCTCGCGCCTTCGGATGCTGGGTCGGCCAGCCACTCTTTCCAATGGGAAAGGTGAATGCCCTTTTGAAGAGATGACACGACCACAGTCGCATCGTGAGTCTCACCTTTGACTTGATGGATGGTCTCGTAGCGTAGGACGTCTGCGACTGGTTGTTGAGCAACCGCGTGGTTAAGGCGGACGGACAGTGCGATGTCACCCTGCTTTGCGGGTGATCGAAGTACCAGCTCCCTAAGCGGCTCAAGATCTCCACTGATTTCGTCCAACACGAAAGCCTGATCGGGCAAGTTACGCATGGTTTGTTTTGCTAATGCTGCCCACTCCTTCCACGTCAGGTTTGTATCCGCAGCGCCAGCGGCAACCAAGTGCTTCAAACATTGGTGAATGAATTTCCGCCAGGCAAGCTTCGACTCAATCGCTACCGGGCAATGGGGGCCTGATCTTGTGACGTGCAGGGCGAGCCTGCCAGCCAACCATTCAGCGAATAGTGCTACCGCGACGTTCAACTCCTTGTTGCTCCCATTACTGGCAGCCACACATGCCAGTGCCAACACTTCAACGCCCTTGAAGCTGTCGCCTCTGCGAAACCGTTGCAACGTGCTGTGCCCACGAGCGACAACGACAACTTTCTCATAGCCATTGGTGAGCTCGTTGATCTTTGGAATGAGCTCTGATGGGCATTTTGTGTACTGGAGCAGAAGGGGCTTAACTGTAGCAATATCGGGATTCCCCGAGATCCGATCGATTCGCAGCAAGTCACTGCAAAAATCCACGATGGATTGCCCACTTCTCCAATTCGCTGTGAGTGGCAGCTCTGCGAAACGGAGCTCGGCAAGGAGTGCCTTCACATTGTCTGGATTAGATTTTCTGAACCCGTAGATCGATTGGTTCAAATCGCCTACGAAGTGGAATTTAACACCAAGGCCATGGAGCTTGCGTACCATGGCCAGTTGCTCTGCTGACAGGTCTTGGCACTCGTCGACAATAATCAGTGGAAATCGCTTCGCCAGGCGCTGGAAATAGCTCTTAAGAGCGGGCCTCTTGAGCGCCGCCAGGGCAATCATGTCCATATCTTTGTACGTTGCAAAACCTGCTTCCCAGAAGCGCTTCTTCGTGTCGATCAGATCTTCCAAGGCAACATTAGTGATGTGAGCGTCATTGAGTTGTTTATCTCTAGTCCGCTCGCCGGTCGAGAACGTGAAACCTTTGGTCTCAAGGTCGTAGTTATACTTACAGGCGGAGACCGAACGGCCACAGATTTTTTTGCGAGTGTGGAATATGTCGGCCTTGTTTTCCAAGATCCTGATCCGACTGTCCCCATCCTTCCCTGGAAACTCAGTGACCTCGCTCGCAATGCTTGCGACCATCCGGGAATGGACAAAGCTATCAAAGGTGGACACTAGGTGAGGAAACCCCAGCGGCTCTCCTAGATAGCGAACCAATCTGTTTTTGAGCTCGTCCGTTGCGCTGTTGGAGAAGGTCAAAACCGCTATCCCGCTAGGGAAGCGAGTCCACTCTTCAACGACCTTGGCCACCATGGCCGCGACGACCTCAGTTTTGCCACTGCCTGGGCAAGCGTTGAGATAGACATGCTGATCGATAGGTGCGCCGATATAAGCCTTCTGCTCGTCAGTCAGCTTGATCATTGAGCGGGGGGCTCCTCGAGTCCGCAGGCCCAAAGAATGGCATCACGGATGTAGGCTGGTACGACGAATTCGCCTTCCTGCTTCTCAAGCTCTTCGGCAAAAGCCTGCGCGTAGATTCCTTTTCCAATACTGGTGGAATCGATGCGATATAACAGCTCAGCCGCGTGTGCTGCTCGCTCGGGACTTTTCATGTCGTCAAAAACAAGCTTCGCTCTTTCTCGCAGCTCTGGAGCTACCGTTCCTTCCTGGGCAGGCCAAAGATCGGCAGCTAGGGAGAGCATCATTCGTAGGTTCGCGCCCTCCATAGCGATATCGTACTCGAAGGTTTTGTACTGACCTGCGTAAAGGCGGCCAAACTGAGACTGTCCAATCTTGGCAATGTAGGCGAGAGCATGGTTCTCACCGTCCCTCAAATCGTCGTCGTTCGGCGTGTACTCAACTGCCACCTGCTTCCCACCTTCAGCATCGACTTTAATCGTTTTGGGTGGATCCTTGTCGGTCAAACCCGCGCAACGTATCGGCACGTCCTCTCCTGCGCTCTCATCAGTCACGTCACAGAACAGCTGCATGAAATGCTTGAAGTAGATCCCACCTAGGTTTATGACGGACACACCGTAATCCTCCAGTGTGTTTTCGCCCTCGCCGTACTGAGCTAGCACCCTACGTGCCAGCTCCGGGATGACCATCGCTTCTGCTATGCCCTCAACCAAGATAGAGCCTTTCGAAAAAAGCAGGTTGGATTTAGTGACATCGAGCCACCGATCAATGAATTTCCTGCTGGGCTCTGGAAGCCCACACGTCCGCAGAGGTATCGCGATCGGGGTGCATTTGTTGGAGAGATGGATGATTTCGTCAACTGACACTGCGGATGAGATGACCGTGGAATGGGTGGTTACAATTACCTGAATACTTTTTTCTTTGGCCACAGTGCTGAGGTGCTTCAGGAGACGTATCTGAAGCTGGGGATGAAGGTGGGCTTCGGGCTCTTCAATCAACAGAAGCCGCAAGTAGGTCTCTTCCCCGCGCTCCTCCTCAACCTCTAACGTGAGCTCAGCCAGAATCGACGCAATGTAGAGCAGGTTGTTGTAGCCAAGACTGTTTTCTTCTAGAGACCGAAACTGCGTAGCGTCCGCCGCAGCGAGGTTCGGGAAGTAGAGCAATCGCAGACCTTCAACGATGCGTGAAAAGCTTACTTCCGAGAACTGAATGAGTGTGTTCTGGGACAGGTGCATCCCTAACGCAGCCCTCAAGCTATTCCCAATTCGTTCATTCGCTTGCTTGATTGCGTAGTCGTCGCTCGCGGAAAGCTCTTGGTTGAACGCCCCAACTCGCTCCTCCAAGGGATGCGGTTTCCCCTCCTTACGAGCGGTATCAAGTTCCTTGCGGCAGAGCGCCTTCAGAAGTCGGGCTAGACGGGACTGACGTCCATCCCGGAGTTTTGTTTCTGCGTCACGCAGAGGCGGTAAGTAGATGCAGTGAATAAGGTCGAGGGTCTCGGTTTCCAGCGCTGCAGCTCGTGCATAACCGCCATAGAGTTGGCTTTTGAACCGCCCCCGAGATTCCACATTCAGCGCGGTAAAAGTGAGTTTCGCCTCATCTTCGTTGCCGCACCAATCCCTGAATGCAATGGCATCGTTCTCATCTAAATCAGAGAAGGTGGCTTGAATATCAATCCTTTTTGCCGCTACTGCCGCCTCGTGAAATCCACGATGAAAATCTCTCTCGTTGATTAGACGCTTGCCAGATTCGGAGTCGTTAAAGAGCTGGCGGACGGCCGCGATGACACCTGTCTTACCGGCTCCGTTCTCTCCCACCAGAACATTGAGACCATCGTGGAACTCAATCGTGAAAGGCTCGCCGAAGCATTTGAAACCGTGAATATCTAAAGTACGTAAATACATGAGCGTCCTTTCTTCCTGAGAATCCATCGTGGCTTAGTAGGGCCATCATTACCTAAAAAGTTGAGTCGGCAAGAGGTAACGCTTCCAGCAGAAGCTAGGTAGCAGCACTGGAATCATATTGACATCACTAGGGTATGTTTCTCAAAATTAAACCTTTATTTGGCCCGCAGGGACTCGCCCCCAAATGCTCAAACGACTCCTCGATTCGGTTGCCCAGGCTGCCGATCAAGTGAAAGAAAGCGTATCCGACGCCTTCGACTCCACTAAAGAAGCTGTATCAAGTGCAACCGATAAAGTCGTCGATGTCGTCTCCGATGCTTACGATGCCACTGTCAACACGGTGTCCGAAACCTCGGAAAAAGCGGCGGCAGTTGCCTCGGACGCATTCGGCGCTACCAAAGAAGCAGTATCAAATGCGACCGATAGAGTTGTCGACGTTGTCTCTAATGTCTACGACGTCACGGTTACTACAGTGTCCGAGACTTCGGAAAAGGCTGTGACCGCTGCCTCGAATGCTTACGACGCCACGCACAATACCGTCTCCAACGCAGCAGTGGTCGTAGGTGATGCCATTACTGGCACCTTTGAATCAGCGCTGGACGTACTGGGCAGCGGCTTCGACGCGTCCAAGGATTACGTCGATAACTTTGGCCAATCCATGACTGAGTTTTGGGCGGCACGCAAAAATCGCGAAGATGCAAAGATTAAGGAAGCTGAGTCCCGAAGTGAGGCAAAGGCGAAGGCGTTGTATTTGGAGCGAGAAAACAGGTTTGAGTCGGCGCTTGAAAAGGCTACTTCCCGGCTTACAGATAACGACAGCTACTTCCGGATGCTCATTGCTATGCAAGCCGTAGCACAGGCTTGTGCAGCCTGCGATGGCATGGTGAGCCGGGATGAGCAGGAGCAGATCGACGAGCTATTGCTCGGCATGGGAGCCAAATGGCTTCCTCCTCAAGTTCGTAGCGCTCTCGATGCACAGATTGATCAACCTCCTTCGCTGAAAGAGGCGTTTGTAATTGCTCAGGCCGTGGGTGCCGATGCCCAAGACCTGTTTCAGGAAATCATCCGTTTTGTGATTCACCTGGATGACGATGTTACTGATGCGGAGACACAGTTCTTGTCGCACTGGGTTCAACTTCGCGCCAGCGCCTAAGGAGACTGACATGACGGATCGAATTGATCGTTTTAAAGCCCGCCGTCAGTTGCAGGCGAAGCTACGCGAAGAGCCGACACTCGTTGCTCTTCCAGAATCTGCTGATGCTTTAGCGATGCTGCAGCAATCGATTGATAGCCAGCGTGTTGACTTGGCATTCAGCGCCCTATCAATAGACTTTGATACACGGGTTAGTGAAGCGGAGGTTGATGCGGCAATGCTGGACTTCACTAAGACGTTTAACGAAGAACGTTTTGACCAATTGATTACGGACAGTCGCCGCGAGGTGCTCCAGGCGGTAGTCGTTCCGTTTGGTTTAGGCAAGGTTCTGTCTGTCTATGACAAGGTCGGTGGGAACGTAGATACCATCCATAATGCCCGCAAAGAGGTCTATGCAACCGAAGAGGCGCGTAATAACTATGCGAAAGTTCCCCCGATGGACAAGGCTCTTCGAAAAACGTTTGATCGTGACTCGCGCTACGTTGACAAGAACCGTAGAGACACTACAGATCAGGCGTCGGGCGATCTGAGAGACGCATATACAGGTGAGATCTTTGGGCCTAAACAACTCGATAAACGCAACCTTGATCATACGATCTCAGCGGCAGAGATCCATCGAGATCGTGGTCGAGACCTCGCAGGTCTTGAAGCCATACCTCTAGCGAATAGCGCCTCCAACCTGAACCCTACGAAGGAGCGCTTCAACCAATCTAAAGGCGACCAGAAGGTCGAAATTCTCGTCAAGCGCCTGCAGCAAGGGGCCCCTGCTCGGCTTGAGCGGATTGCGGAGTTGCAATCCAAACCGGCGTCAGAACTGACTATCAAAGAGCGTAACGAGCTCAAGCTTAATCTGGAGAAGCAAACCATTGCTGACAATCCAGAAATGATACTGACCAAAGACAAAGCCGCGCGCGAAGAGTACGAAGCGAAGCTCAGCGACGCCCACTACAAGAGTGAAAAATTCAAAAAGAACGTGATTGATACCAGCATGAAAGAAGGTGGCAAAATGGCCTTTCAACAAGCATTCGGTCTCATGCTAGTCGAATTTTTCGCCGCCACTTTTGACGAGCTTCAGGATTTTTATCGTAATGGAGCCGCTCATGATCGCTGGTGGCCAGAACTACGCTCACGTATGGAGCGTGTGGCGTGCCGAGTGGGTAGCAAATGGAAAGAAGCTCTTGCTGCCGGAGGCGCAGGATTCGTCGCCGGAGTTCTATCGAACCTGATCACCGTTTTTCTGAATACCCTCATGACTACGAGTAAACGGGTCATACGCATGTTCCGTGAGGGTTTTATGTCTCTGCTGCGTGCCCTCAAGACGCTTGCGATGCCACCGAAGGGCATGACGTTTAGAGAAGGCGCTCATGAAGCGTTGAAAGTCATCGGTGCCGGCGCGATAGTTATAGGCGGAGTCGCACTTGAGGAGTTCATTGAAAAGTTTATATTGACCATTCCTGGCCTTGGACTTATCGGCTCCGTGGTCTCTGCAGTTATCATTGGCGCATTGACTGGCATCACAAGTGTTTTTGTTGTGTATCTGATCGACCGTCTGGATCCGTTAGGGGTCAATCGCAGTCGCGAACTCAAAACTTTGCATGAACATCTGGATAGGGAACTGGATGCAGTCATGGTTCGAAATGACGGTTTGCTGTTGAGGCTTGAGGCGACGCTAGAGTGCTAGGATCAGAACTCTGCTCCTTTTATATCTGCATAGCGCAGCAGGACTTAACTAAGGAACGGATCGCCCCCCCACGGCATAGCAGATCGGTGATGGGTAGGAGTTGTAGAGGATCTCTCACTTTTCTTGGTAGATCAGCTCTTTCACGTCGATGACAACCTGGCTTTCCTACACCAGAGTGAATGCTGTTTTCTTGAGGTCAGATGACATGAACCAAACTCTGTTCGACATTGACCTCAAACGCGTCTCGCACTAGCACTACATAACAGGGAAAGCCGCCATCAATTCCCCCCATCGAGGAAGCACCACGGGTGGGTGGCATTTTCTTGCCTATTTTGATCGGGAATCCGGCGAGGCCAAGGTGTCATTGGCAGGCATCCATTTGCCTGAAACTACAGGCTACTTTGGCGACCTGGGCATCACTGACGTCACTGATCAACTAGCTGAGCGTGGCTGGATTGTTGAGGGACGGCGGCTGAATATGGCGGATCACAGCAGAGCTGCTGCAGACATGATCGTGAGATGGGCACTGAGCGAGTCCAACCACTGCAGCGTCGAAATTGATGACTGGTTCCCCTCTCATGCGGAAAGACAGCGGCTACTTCAGATTCTAGATACAGGAAGGTCACAGCTTTCCGAGGTTGGCCGATGGAAAAAAGTGGAAACGTGGCTTACGCAAACCCTCAGCTAGGGTCGCCGCTAGTCCGGATCGCAACAGAACAGGCACCGAGATGGGTTCTTCGCACGATTAACGGGAGCCCACTCAGGTCTTTATCCCGACATTGCAGGTCGTTGACAACACTACATATGGTGAATAGGATGAACATATAGCACATCATATGGTGTACAAAGCTATGAATCGTGAAAGCATCCAGCAAGCAGCCCATCGTCTTCATAAAGAAATTTGGGATAACCAAGAACGCTTATGGCCAAACCGACACCTGACGCCATTTCAGATGCTGGCACCTGAGGTTGCGGCCCATATTTTAGGACTTGATTACCAGCTCCTTCCTGACCTGGGTTCTCCACTGTTCGGACGAGAGGGCGAACGATTCAAGGCTGCTGGTTTAATGAATCGCTCGATTCGACGCATAGCAGTTTCCACCGAATTCCCCATGAATGTAATCCGGTTCACCGGCGCACATGAGGTCGGTCACTTTGTGCTTCATGAAGATGAGGTGATGCATCGTGATAAGCCTTTGGACGGATCGGCACGAGGACAAAGTCGCCCTCCCAAGGAAAGGGAGGCTGATTACTTTGCGGCGTGTTTTTTGATACCAGCCCGACTTCTACTGGATGCTTTTGCTGCTCAATTTCAAATGAAGGGCCCTTTCCCCTTCACCGATACCACCTGTTACCACCTCAACCCTTCAGATCCGTGGTCGCTTCTGAACGCAGAAAGGGATTCGCTTGATCGAGAGATTTCGCTGGCAAGGTGTGCCCGGTTCAACAACCGTAATTTGATTCCACTTTCGGTTCAATTTGGGGTTTCGGATATTGCGATGGCGATTCGAATCAAGGAGCTTCAGCTAGTACGCTGGCCCTAGCCTCTATCCTCCTTGATACTCTAGTGCCGATGCTCAGTGGTGCGTCGACCCAGACGAGTTCCTGGTTGAGGGGTTTCCGACGAAATCGATGGACGTACTGAGTTCGTCTTGCATGTGCTCGAAAACTTTGTCGAGACGCGGATGAGCTCTCGATTCTCGGAGTGCATTTACTAATTCCAGAAGCTCTCGACCCTGGGCTAGCGGCATCTGGATATCGCAGTACACCGTGTCATCGTCTTGTCCCATGCCCTCACCCGCTCAGTCTTTTTTAGATTTATTTCTTGCGGCCCTATGCTGTTCCAGGTACCGCATCTCTGTTTTCCAACTCGCCAGAAATTTATCCCAGTCTGAGGCGTATGGCCCATCAATCAACCTGGTCGACCCGATGCTTGCCTGGTGGAAGCGCTCTCTCCAGGGCTGCGGGATATCGCGCTCCAAGATGATGTCGATTCCGGAGTTATGACGCATCACCGAGACAGAGTTACGAACCTCAATGAGTTTGAGTGGCTTATCGCTACAGGGGGTGTCGTTTCGCTCTTGGTCGTCGAGATCATCGAGGATGGAAAGGAGGTCGGATGCACTGGGATCACCAGGGTGGAAGGTGGCAAGCGCCCACAGAACCCTTCGCCTAGCTCTCTCACGCTCGCGGAGAAAATCACAGGTCATTTCTGCCTCCTTTTCACAAAGCTAGGCGGTGGTTATGGCGTGCCACCTTCGGCGGATGGCTGTCGTGAACCGAGCCGTAACAAGCACGTCTCGGCCCTTCGGGCATCCATCCCACACGCCTGCGCGCTCCGCTTGCCTTCGGAACTGCCCCTCCATGTCAGGATAGTTGTCGCTTCTTCAAAACTGGAGGGCGTAGGACTGTCGCTTGAAACAACGTCGCTATACCGAAGATGAGAAAACTTGGGTGCTGCAA
>NZ_JBKFTO010000021.1:0-119345 GCF_050432925.1 Pseudomonas sp. 18175
TGGGGCAAGAGCCCTTTGCTTACTTTGGGGCTTTTCCAAAGTGAGCCGCCGTAAGGGCGGAACCATAAGCCGCCGTTACCCAAATAACGGATATGTACACCGAAAGACCGCTATCGCAGGCAAGCCAGCTCCCACATTAGACCGGTGTCCACCCAACAAAACTCAGCCGCAGGACACACCGCCTTCGCGAGCAAGCCCGCTCCCACATTTTTGACCCGGTACACCCTGTACGGCACCATGGCGTCCAATCGTATGTAAAAGGAACACCGCGTCTATGAGCGCCCTGATCGAAACCCGCGCCCTCACGCGCACCGACGAGCGCCGCCAGGTGCCCTTGCTCCAGCCCACCGATTTCACCTTGAACGCGGCCGATCGCGTTTCCATCACCGGTTCCTCCGGCTCCGGCAAAAGTGTGTTCCTGCGCGCCCTGGCCCTGCTGGATGCGCCCACTTCCGGGCAAATCCTGTGGAACGGCCAGCCGATCAGCAACGCCGAGATTCCCCATTACCGCTGCCACATCAGTTACCTGTCCCAGCGCCCGGCGTTGATCGAAGGCACAGTGGAAGACAACCTGCGCTTTCCATTCAGCCTCAAGACCTCGCGCAAGCGCAGTTTTGACCTGGCAACCGTCACCACCTTGTTAGGCCACGCGGGTAAGTCCCCGGACTTTCTTTCAAAGCGCGCCGCTGATCTGTCGGGCGGCGAAGCGCAAGTCGTCTCGTTGATCCGCACCCTGCAACTGAACCCCGAAGTGCTGTTGCTGGACGAGCCTACCGCTGCCCTTGATCCCACCTCATCCCGTGAGGTGGAAGCGCTGATCGATGCCTGGTTCAGCGGCGATAAGTCCCGCGCCTGCATTTGGGTCTCCCACGACCTCGACCAGGCCCAACGCATGAGCACCATCCACCTGCACATGAGCGCTGGCGTATTGAGCGGAGCGGCCCAGCCATGAATTACCAGAACCTCACCGCGCTGGACATGGGCATCGCCGCCTCGCTGATCCTGATCAACGGCGCGCTTTCCTTGCTGCTGCGCCTGGGCCTGGGCCGCCAATTGTTGTGGGCGGCAGTGCGCACCGTGGTGCAACTGTTGGCCATCGGTTACCTGCTGGGCTGGGTGTTCGAGTTTGCCTACTGGTACGTGGTGCTGCCATTGATGTGCGCCATGACCTTGATCGCCGGTCTCTCGGCCGCCGGGCGCGGGCGGCGCACGTACAAGGGGCAACGGGTCGACAGCATCCTGTCGGTGTGGGGCAGTTCGTGGCTGGTGACGGCGGTGGGGTTGTTTGCGGTGATCCGTATCCACCCTTGGTACGAGCCGCAGTATGCGATCCCGATTCTGGGGATGATCCTGGGCAATACGCTCACCGGTGTGTCCTTGGGGATCGAGCGCATGACCCAGGAGCTGACTTCGGGGCGCAATACCATCGAAATGATCCTGGCCCTCGGCGGCTCACGCTGGGAAGCCGCCCAGGAAGCGATCCGCCAGGCCGTGCGAGCAGGGATGATCCCGACGCTCAACCAGATGACCGTGGTGGGCATCGTCAGCCTGCCGGGCATGATGACCGGCCAGGTGCTGGCGGGAGAGAGCCCGGTGGACGCGGTGCGCTACCAGATCGTGATCATGTTCCTGATTGCCGCGTCGTCGGCGTTGGGTACGGTGGGGGCGGTGCTGCTGACATACCGCCGGTTGTTTTCCGTGAGCCATCGGTTCCTGCGCGAGCGTTTGGAGGAGCGCTGACAGCCGTCATCGCACCTAGCCGTTCGGTCAGTATTTAACCCACCCCTGATTTGTTAGGTTGAAACGCTCACCAACAGCCGGTTGAGCAACATGATCAGAGTGGTCGTCGTCGATGGGTTTTCGTCCGGGGGATTCGTGGCCCAACGCTTGCGTGAAGCCGGTTGTGTGCTGATGCATGTGGCCTCTTCGGCCACTCTGGACAGCGACGTTTACAAAGGCTTCGATCATTCGGTCTACGACCAGATGATCGTCAATACTGACTTGGCGATCACCCTGGCCAGTGCCGAGCGGTTCAAGGCGCAATTTATTATTGCCGGCGCCGAGAGCGGCCTGCTGCTGGCTGATGCGCTCAACGAGCGACTCCAGCTGCCGTACCGCAATGACTTCGCCAAGTCCCTCGTGCGACGCAACAAGTACGACATGATCCAATGCATCACCCATGGGCAACTCCCGGCACCGCGCCAGTTCATCGCCGGCACCTGGGCGCTGGCCCAGGCCTGGATCAAGCTGCACCGGCGTTTTCCCGTGGTGATCAAGCCCCTCGAAAGCACAGGGGGCGATGGCGTATTTATCTGCGACGACTTGCACGACTGCGAGACCGCCGTGGCCCAGCTGTTGGGTGCGCCCAACGGGACGAATATGGCCAACACCCAAGTGCTGATCCAGGAGTACTTGGCCGGGTTGGAATACGCGGTGAATATGGTCTCGCTGGAGGGGCGGCATGTGGTGACCGAAGTGGTGCGCCACATGAAGCAGCGGACCCAGGGCGGTGGCATTCTCCATGATATTGATGAACTGATCAGCGCCGAGTCGGCGGTGTACTCGGTGCTGGTGGACTACAGCTGCGCCGTGCTGCGTTGCCTGGGGATCCGCAACGGGCCCAGTCATGTCGAGGTCATGTTCACCGAGGAGGGGCCCAAGCTGGTGGAAATCGCTGCGCGTACCGATGTCATCCTGCGGCCCGGCGTCTGTCGGCAAACCACCGGGTTGGGGCAGATTGATGCAGTGGCGCTCTCGATCACCTCGCCCGAGGTGTTCAGGCAGTTGTTCGCACAGCCTGTGGACTATCAGCTGTTGCAGCACACCTACAATGTGGGCTTGATCAACCGTACGCGGGGGCGGTTCGACAAAACGTTGTTCTTGACCGAATTGCTCAAGCTGGAGTCGTTCTTTGACGTGGTGTTCTCGGTCGAGAATGGCGAGCAGCTTGGCCCCAGCCAGCACGTTTGCAGCCAACCGGGCACGGTCTACCTGGTGCATGCCGACCGCGCGGTGATCGCCGCGGACTACCGCAGGATCCGCATTCTTGAGATACAGGGGGTTTATCTGGCAGGGGGTTGATCGCCGGTCAGCTATTCCATCCCCTGCGGCAATCTCACATTGCGTGGCGCAGTTGGGTGAACATCCAGCATTTATTAAGGTGGTGGTTTGTGGAATTTTCGCCATTCAGCCTGGCGAGGGGACAGTTGTAGTGAGCGGGCTTGTTGTGGTGAGCGGGCTTGCCCCGCGCTGGGCTGCGAAGCGGCCCCAAAATCACCACAACAGCCCGCTCACCACAACAAGCCCGCTCACCACAAGGTCAGTACCGGATCATCACCGACTTGAGTTCGGTGTAGTCCTCGATAAACGCGCTGCCAAACTCCCTCCCAACCCCGGAAGAGCGGCTGCCGCCAAACGGCACCGCCGGGTCCAGCAGCGTGTGCATATTCACCCACAGCGTTCCCGCGTTGATCGCCGGCACCATGCGCAGGGCCTTGCCCAGGTCATTGGTCCACAGGCTGGCGCTGAGGCCGTAGGGGCCGTTGTTCATCAGGGCGAGCAGTTCCTCTTCGCTGTCGTAGGGCAGGAAGGTGGCGATGGGGCCGAAGGTTTCTTCGTTGAGCAGGGTATCGTTGATGTTGTTGGCCAGGATCACCGTGGGTTCGACATAGCAGCCGGGGCGGTCGAGGAGGGTGCCGCCGTGGATGATCGTGTTGTGTTCGGCGCGGGCCTGGGCGATGTAGCCCAGCAGTTTGAGCTGGTGCTGCTGGTGGGTGACCGGGCCGAACTCGGTGCGTTCGTCCAGGGGTGAGCCGATGGTCAGGCGGGCGAGGCGCTGCTTGAGTTTTTCCAGTACGGCGTCGATCTGCGAGCGGTGCACAAAGAAGCGCTCGGCCGCCGCGCAGATTTGCCCGGAGTGCAGGAAGCCGGCTTCGATGATGCCTTCGACCGCCGTGTCCACGTCCACATCGGGCAAGAAACCCGCGGCGTTCTTGCCGCCCAGTTCCAGGGTCGCGCGGGTGAGCCCGGCGCCCATGGCGCTGCGGCCCACAGCGATGCCGGTGGGTACCGAGCCGGTGAACGACACCTTGTGGGTGCCGGGATGCTCCACCAGGCCCTTGCCGACATGGCCGCCGCCGGTGAGCACATTGAGCACGCCCGCCGGCAGCCCGGCGTCGATGGCCAGTTCGGCGATGCGCAGGATCGTCAGCGGGGTGAACTCGCTGGGCTTGATGATGATGCTGCAGCCGGTCACCAACGCCGAGGCGAGTTTCCAGATGGCGATCAGGGTCGAGAAATTCCACGGCACGATGCCAACGACCACGCCCACCGGTTCACGCAAGGTGAAGGCGGTGTAGCGTTCACCGTTGAACGAGGGCAGTGACGGGGTGATGGTCTGCCCGCTGAGCTTGGTGGCCCAGCCAGCGTAATAACGCAGAAAGTGCGCGGCCTGGTCCACCTCGAAGGCGCGGGAGATCTGGAGGATCTTGCCCGACTGGCAGGTTTCGATTTGCGCCAGCTCCTCGCGGTTGCGCTCCAGCAGGTCGGCGAGCTTGAGCAGCACGTTACCCCGCGCTGCCGGCGCGGCGTGGGACCACAGGGCAAAGCCGCGATTGGCCGACGCCACGGCCGCGTCGATATCCGCGAGGTTGGCGTCGGCCACCTGGGCGATGACCTGGCCGTTGGCCGGGTTAGTCACGGCCAGGGTCTGGCTGGAATGGCTGCGTACGTTGACGCCGTCGATAAACAGCCCGTGGTCGCGACGTAAAAATGCTTCGACGGCGGGCAGCAGCGGGATATCGCTCATGGCAGGTTCCTGGCAGTTCACAAAAGAAAAAGCGAGGGTATCCAAGCACCCTGCGCATGGCTTGACTGTGCCTGCCAGGTTTTAGGCCTGTGCCTGCCCAGGCACCTCAGTACGGCACAGCTATCACCCGTTGGCTTTTGCGTGCCACGGATTTGACCCTGGCTGCCACGCCATAGGCCATGGCAGGGAGCAACAAAACCGGCGGCAGACAGGGGCAAGACGACCAGCGCGGGTGGGGCGCAGAGTGCCGATACATTAAAAAAACCGCTTTCGAGGACCCCACCATGTCGAGCAACGACCGACTCACCGCGCACCTCAACCGAGGCACGGTAGGTTTCCCCACCGCCCTGGCCAGCACCATTGGCCTGATCATGGCAAGCCCGGTGATCCTCACCGCCACCATGGGCTTTGGCATCGGTGGCAGTGCCTTTGCCCTGGCAATGCTGATCGCGGTGGTAATGATGCTGGCCCAGGCGACCACTTTTGCCGAAGCCGCCGCGATCCTGCCCACCACCGGTTCGGTGTACGACTACATCAACTGTGGCATGGGGCGGTTTTTCGCGATCACCGGCACCTTGTCGGCCTACCTGATCGTGCATGTGTTTGCCGGCACCGCCGAGACCATCCTTTCCGGGGTGATGGCGCTGGTGAACTTCGAACACCTCAATACCCTGGCCGAGTCCGCCGGTGGTTCATGGTTGCTGGGCGTAGGCTTCGTGCTGGTGTTCGGCGTGCTGAACGCCTTTGGCGTGAGTGCGTTTGGCCGGGCGGAAATCATCCTCACCTTTGGCATGTGGACCACGCTGATGGTGTTTGGTGTGCTGGGGCTGATCGCCGCCCCGGCGGTGCAGTTGGACGGCTGGTTCGGCGAGTCGCTGGTGGGCACCGACCTGGTCACGGTGCTGTCCCTGGTGGGGATGGCGATGTTTATGTTTGTCGGCTGTGAGTTTGTGACGCCGCTGGCGCCGGACCTGCGCCAATCGGCCAAGGTGATGCCGCGTGCGATGCTGTTGGGGTTGGTCGGGGTGGCGAGCTGCATGTTCATCTATGGCTCTGCGATGAAACGCCAGGTGGAAAACGTGGTGCTGGATGCCGCGACGGGCGTGCACCTGCTGGACACACCCATGGCCATCCCCAAATTTGCCGAGCAGGTAATGGGGCAGGTCGGCCCGCTGTGGCTGGGCATCGGCTTCCTGTTTGCCGGTGCGGCCACCATCAACACCTTGATGGCCGGCGTGCCGCGCATTCTCTACGGCATGGCGGTGGATGGGGCGTTGCCCAAGGTCTTCACCTACCTGCACCCACGCTTCAAGACGCCGCTGCTGTGCATCCTGGTGGCGATGCTGATTCCCTGCCTGCACGCGCTGTACCTGGGCGGCAATACCGACAACATCATGCACTTGGTGCTGGCGGCGGTGTGTGCGTGGAGTTTTGCGTACCTGTTGGTGACTGTGTCGGTGGTGAGCTTGCGCATTCGTCGCCCGGACTTGCCACGGGCGTACCGTTCGCCGTGGTTTCCGCTGCCGCAGATCGTGTCGAGCTTCGGCATCTTGCTGGGCATGTGGTTTATCACCCCGCCGGGCATGAATCCCTCGGACATCTACGTGCCGTTTGCCGTGATGCTGGGCGGCACGGCCACCTACGCGCTGTTCTGGACCCTGGTGGTGCAGAAGGTCAATCCCTTCAAGCCGGCCTCCGTGGAGGAGGTGCTGGCAAAGGAGTTCAGTCATCAAACGGGGCATTTTGACCATGGTTATAGCGACTTTGCGGCAAAAGCTGTTTGAGCTGTTTCGCGCCGACCGCGCTCCGTCAGGCTATCGGCCGGGGGTGACCCTGGCCCATGTGCGGGGCAACCTGGGGCCGGCCAACGCTGAACTTGAGCGGCTGGCGGTTGAGGTGGTCGAGCGCACCGAATCACAGCTGTTGATGCATCTGGTGATGACCGAATTTGTGTTGCGGGTGCCGGCTGCCACAGGGGGCACGGCACACCTTGAGGTGCACCATGGCGGCGCCATTCGGCGTAACGGGCTGCGGGTGCGACGAAGTTCCGGAAACCAGGTCCTGGGGCGTGAGTTGCAGGCGCGATTGCAGGCGGATGCTGCGTTGTTCCAGGCGCTGATGCCCCTGGACTTCAAGCGCCTGCGCATCGACCTGCAGAGCCAGCAATGGTGCGTACGCCTGGAGCATATGGGCGCCAGCGAGGTGGTCAACCGCATGCCGGCGTTTCGGCGCTACATCGCCTTGAGCCCTGTGCAGCGTGATCATCTGCTCGCCAGCCTGGCGGGCTTGCAACGGCTGTTATCGAGCCTCTGATTGGCATCAAACGTGCTACCGCAATGGCAAGACAGGTAGTTGTTGCGTGCAAATAGCTAACATGTTAACTATTGCGCCAGAACAACAAAAAGAAGCCATTGCGGAGACACCCCATGAGCATCCCACAGCATGCACACGACGGGCTGGACACCTGGAATCAGGAGCTGCGCGACGCGTGCGGTTATTTCGATACCGAACTGGCCTTCAACCGCTCGCTGTTTATCGGTGAGATCAGCAACCTGCCGCGCGGCCTGGCCATCCTGCGCACCAATGCCGGGCTGATCAAACGCCCGGCGCACCACGCTGACCACGACAACGACCAGGACTGCTTCCTGATCAGCCAGCGCAGTGGTTATTCGCAGATCGTACAGAACGGCCAGACCCTGCAACTGGCCCCTGGCGAGATGCTGCTGATGGACCCGGTGGGCTCCATCGAAATCATCCCCTTCGGCCTGATCGAGCATGCCTCGCTGTCGCTGTCGCGCGCGGACGTGTGCAAGCACCTGGGCGGCGATGGGCGGGCCTTTGGCAAGATCTCCTCGACCAAGGCCTGCGGGCGTATGTTGCACGTGCTGATGGACCAGTTATGCAAGGACAACACCGAGGACGGCGCGGGCGAAGTGCAGGCGTTGCAATCGGCGTTCGTTTCGCTGCTGGGCTCGGCCCTGGAACAGGGCGACGAGTGCCGTGAAGGCGCGGCGGCGCTGCACGGCAATAACCTGCGCAGCTATGTGCAGAAGGTGATTGACGAGTCGCTCAGCCAACCCGGCTTGAGCCCGATTGGCCTGGCCAATCGGCTGAATATCTCGGTGCGCCACCTCTACCGTCTGTTCGAAGAACAGGATGACAGCGTCTGCCGCTACATCCAGCGGGCGCGGCTAAAGCGCAGTGCGGATGACCTGACCAACCCGATCCTGCGCAGCGAGTCGATTACCTCGATTGCCTACAAATGGGGGTTTACCGACTCGGCGCATTTCAGCCGCTCGTTCAAGAAACAGTTCGAGGTATCGCCCAAGGATTTCCGCTCAAGCCGGATGCAGGCGGTGGGGTAGGTTTGCCGGGGTGTTGTGGTTGTGGTTGTTGTGAGCGGGGCTGTTGTGGTGGGCGGGCTTGTTGTGGTGAGCGGGCTTGTTGTGGTGAGCGGGCTTGTCCCGCGCTGGGTGGCGAAGCCGCCCCAACCCTGTCACCGCGTTCTTTCAGACATAATTCAGGCGCCTGGTTTTGGGGCCGCTTCGCAGCCCAGCGCGGGGCAAGCCCGCTCACCACAACAAGTCCGGCTCACCACAACAAGTCAGGTTCCCATAAAACCCGATCACCACAGATACATCCGGTCATAAGGTAGCTCGCTCCTGCTGCGATCCACCCGCTAGCGTTAATGCTCCCAAGAACTCCCCAGGAGCAGCAGCTTGCACCCCAAACCCCAATCTCACCGTTTGCGTCATGGCCGTTATTCGGAACATGGGCGCAGCTACCTCATCACGATCGTCGTTCACCATCGCCAGCATCTGTTCACAGACCTGTTCCTCGGCCGATTGCTGGTTGCCGAATTCCGACAGGTTCACGAACTGGGCCTGGTGGATTCTTTGGCGTGGGTCATCATGCCTGACCATGTTCACTGGTTGTTTGAGTTGAAGCAGCAGGCGCTGGCCGATGTGGTACGGCGTATCAAGTCGCGCAGCACGTTGACGATCAACCGGCGTCGTCAAAGCAAGGAGCGTGTCTGGCAACCCGGATATCACGATAGAGCGGTGCGAATAGAAGACGATATTCGCAAGATGGCGCGCTATATCGTGGCCAACCCGTTGCGGGCGGGCCTGGTCGAGAAGATTGGGGATTATTCGTTATGGGATGCGGCCTGGCTTTGAGTGGGGCCTGTGGTTGTGGTGAGCCGGGAGCTGTTGTGGTGAACCCGGCCTGTTGTGGTGAGCCGGACTTCTTGTGGTGAGCGGGCTTGTCGAATCGTCGCACCGCCCGCGCTGGGTGGCGAAGCCGCCCCAACCCAGTCACCGCGTTCTAACTGGACAAACCGGGCGTCTGGGTTTGGGGCCGCTTCGCAGCCCAGCGCGGGGCAAGCCCACTCACCACGGTCGTTAGACGACGGCGAAGTAGTGTTTGACGAAGCTCTCGCTCAGCACTTCCCACAGCACCGGCGTGCCCTTGGTGACGAACCAGCTGTCACCGGCCTTGTAGTGCGTGGACTGGCCGGTGGATTCATCGGTGAGCCGCACTTCGCCGGTCACCACCGCGGCTTGTTCGGTGAACGGATAGACCATGCGGAATTTGCCCTGGGTGGTGCCGAAGTAGGCGCTGCTGACCGCATCGGTCGGCGCCCCGAATGTCATCTTGCCGAAGGCACGCACTTCGCCTTCGAGGATCTCTGAGCCGAGGTCGGCTACGGTGCCCCAGGCGTCGAGTTCCGACAGTTGGATGTTGTGCTTGAGGGTAGTAAGGGTCATGGCAGTTGCTCCTGATGAGTAAAAAAGTGATTAGCGGCGCCCGTTCCAGTAGCCGGACAATTGGTGCCAGGACTTGCCCGCCGTGAGCAGCAACGGGCGGATCGCGTCCTTGCCGATAATGCTCGGGCGGGGGATCGAGCTGACCAGGTCATAGCGCGCCGAGCCTTCGCTCATGCCTTCGGCCAAGACCTTGCAGATGATGTGGCTGGGGGTCACGCCAAAGCCTGAGTAGCCCTGCACGAAAAACGCGTTGCTGCGCCCCGGCAGCGTGCCGATCTGTGGGAACAGGTTGGGGCTGCACGCCATCGGGCCGCCCCAGGCCAGGTCGATTTTCACGTCCTTGAGGTAGGGGAAAATCTTCAGCATGAGGTTGCGGTTCCACGCCTTGAGGTCGCCGGGAATATGCTCCACCAGCGGCGTGGCGGCGCCGAACAGCAGGCGGTTTTCATTGGTGACGCGGTAGTAGTCGATGACCGGGCGGATGTCGCTGTAGGCCCCGCGAATCGGGCTGATGCGCTGGATCAATTCGTCGGACAACGGCTCGGTCATCATTTGGAAGGCGTAGGTGTTGATGGTCGAGCGGTGCAACTCCGGCTCCAGCTTGTTAAGGAAGCTGTCGCAGGCCCACAGCAACTTGCTGGCGCGCACCGAACCGCGCCCGGTACGCACGGTAATACGTTCGCCGTAGCTGACTTCCAGTGCCGGGCTGTTCTCGAAAATGCGTACGCCGTGGCTGGCCAGCGCGGTGGCTTCCCCCAGCAACAGGTTCAACGAATGCACATGGCCGCCGCCCATGTGCAGCAGGGCACTGCTGTAGGCGTTGGAACCGATGATCTGTTGCACGTCGGAGCCGCCGAGAAAGCGGATTTCGTGCTGGCTGTTGATCGACTTGAAGTCCTTCTCCCAGGCGCGCAGGGTTTTTTCCTGGCGGGCGTTGAAGCCCATGTAGCCGTAGCCGTGGCAGAAGTCGGCGTCGATGTTGTACTTGGCGATGCGGTTCTTGATGATATCGGCGCCCAGGTCGCTAATCTCGAACACCTGGCGCAGGCCGTCTTCGCCCACGTCCTTCTTGATCTTCTCCAGGTCATGGCCGATGCCCGCCATGATCTGCCCGCCATTGCGCCCGGTACCGCCAAAGCCCAAATAACGCGCCTCCAGCACGACAATATTGGTGATGCCTTTTTCCGCCAGCTCAAGGGCCGTGTTGATGCCGGAGAAACCACCGCCAATCACCACCACATCGGCGTCGATGTCCTGTTCCAGGGTGGGAAAGCTGAGGTTGTATTTCTTGGTGGCGGTGTAATACGTGGGGGTTTCGATGTTGATCATGGCGCAGCCTGAAAAGGTGAAGGAAGGCTCTAAAGCGGATGCCTCCATTAAGGGCCCTGATGGGGTGGAAGTCTTGATCCTGCCTGCCCAGGGTTTTGATTCTGGGCGCCACGGCAGACATGGCCTGCACGTTATAGCGCGCACTCCCTGGCGCGGAATGCTAGAGTTTCGTTAAATTATTAACCAAATCCTTCGTGACCCTGATCCCTATGCTTAAACCTCGCCAGTCCCTGACCCTGACCCTGCTGCAAGCCCGCGAAGCGGCCATGAGTTTTTTCCGCCCATCCCTCAATGAACACGGCCTGACCGAACAGCAGTGGCGCATCATTCGTATCCTGCAACAGCACGGTGAGCTGGAGATTTACCAGTTGGCCGAACTGGCCTGCATCCTCAAGCCGAGCATGACCGGCGTGCTGGTGCGCATGGAAACCGCCGGGATGGTGCACCGGCGCAAGGCCGAGCAAGACCAGCGCCGCGTGTTGGTGACCTTGGCCGACAAGGGCGTGGCCAGTTTCGAGGCCATGAGCCAATGCATGGAAGCCAACTACCAGCGCTTGCAGGATGAGTTGGGCGAGGAGAAATTGCAGACCCTGTTGGGCCTGCTGGATGACCTGAAAAACATCAAGCGCTAACGCGGGTTGACGATACTCGCGTGGGTGCGCAACACCAGCAAACCGCCGAGGGCGATAAACAACGCAAGCACGTAGAGCGCCAGGCTGGCGCTTTGGGTGGCGTCGCGCATCCAGCCGATCAGGTAGGGAGCCAGAAAGGCCGCCACGCTGCCAAACGAGCTGATCATGGCGATGCCCGCTGCCTGGGTGGTGTTGGACAAAAACGCTGGCGGCAGTTGCCAGAACATCGGTAGCGCGGCACTGGCGCCCATGCCGGCGACCACCAGACCGCTCATCACCAGCAGTGGGTTAGCGGGCGCCAGGCCCGCGACCGCGATCCCGACCGCCGCCATCAATAGCGGCACGCACAGGTGCCAGCGGCGTTCGCGCTGGCGGTCAGAGGAGCGCCCGCAACCGATCATGAACAGGCAGCCCGCCAGATAGGGCACGGCGCTGAGCAGGCCCACCTGGCTGTCGCGGCCGATGCCAGCGCCGTGGATCAGGGTGGGCATCCAGAACGCCAGGGTGTTGACCGCCAGCATCACCGCAAAGTACACCGCCACCAGCAGCCACACCTGTGGGTCACGCAGGATACCGCCGAACGAGGTGATGGTCTTGCAGGCCCTACAGCGTTGCAGCGGCCACTGGCGTAGACACCTCCCATGCGCCGCCCAGCGCCGTGTACAGATTCACCTCGGCCACCAACTGCGCCAGGCGATCCACGATCAACGCCTGTTGCGAGCTGAACAGCGCACGCTGCGCATCCAGAAACGTGAGGTTGCTGTCAACACCGCTGCGGTAGCGGTGCTGGGCCAGGTCGTAGTACGCCTGGTTGGCCGCGACGAAATCCTGCTGCGCCTGCAACTGCTCGGTGTAGGTCTGGCGGGCGGCCAAGCCATCGGCGACTTCCTGGAAGGCGGTCTGGATGGATTTTTCATACTGCGCCACGGTGATGTCCTTTTGCAGCTTGGCGTAGTCGAGGCTGGCGCGCAGGTTACCGGCGTTGAAGATCGGCAGGTTGATCTGCGGCTGGAAGGTCCAGGTGCCCGAGCCGCCCTTGAACAACCCGGACAGTTCGGTACTGGCGCTGCCGGCATTGGCCGTGAGGCTTACCGACGGGAAAAACGCCGCACGGGCCGCGCCGATATTGGCGTTGGCGGCGCGCAGTTGGTATTCGGCCTGGAGAATATCCGGGCGGCGTTGCAGCAGGTCCGACGGCAGGCCGGCGGGAATGCGCGCCACCAGGTTGTCGGCGAGGGCGCGCGAGGGCAGGGTTGGGTCCACCGGGCTGCCCACCAACAAGGCGAGGTTGTTGAGGTCCTGGGCCACCTGGCGTTCATAGCGGGCTACGCTGGCGCGGGTACTTTCCACGCTGGTGCGGGCCTGTACCACGTCCAGCGCCGAGGCCTTGCCGGCGGTTTTGCTGCGGCGGGTGAGCTGCCAGCTGTGGTCGTTGGCCGCCAGGGTCTGGCGGGCCAGGGCCAGTAGCTCCTGGTCGGCGCGCCAAGTCAGGTAGGCGTTGGCAACGTTGCCCACCAGGCTCAATTGCGCACTGCGTCGGGCCTGTTCGGTGCCCAGGTAGGTGAGCATGGCCTGCTCGCTGAGGCTGCGCACCCGGCCGAAAAAGTCCAGCTCATAGGCGCTGATGCCCAAGGTGGCCGAATAGCTGGAGGTGATCGCCGACTGGCCGGTGCCGGTCACATCCCCCGGCAATAACTGGCGCTTGCCGGTTCCCGCAGCGGACACCGCCGGGAACAGGTCGGCGCGCTGGATGCGGTACTGCGCCTGGAACGCCTCGACGTTCAGCGCAGCCACCCGCAGGTCACGGTTATTGACCAGCGCCTGGCCGATCAGCTGTTGCAGCGCCGGGTCATGAAACAGCACTTGCCAGTCTGCGCTGCCGGGCTGCGCCAAGGCGTACACGCCGCCCTGGGGGTACTGCGCCGGCACCGGTGCGGCGGGCCGCTGGTAGTCGGGGATCAGCGAGCAACCGCCAAGCATCCATGCCATCGCCACTGCGCTCAATTTATGCATCAGGCGCCCACCATCCACTTGGCCAGGCCATGGCGGCCACTGACCCCCAACTTGGCGGCGGCGCGCTTGAGGTAGGTCTCGATGGAGCTGTTTTTCACGCTGAGTTTCTCCGCCATCTGCGGCACGGTGCCGCCAGTCAGCAGGCCCAGGCATACCTCCTGCTCACGGGCCGACAGGGTGATCTCGCCCAGGGACAGGCGCTTGTAGAATTCACGCTGCAAGCGCGATTGCTCCAGCAGGGAATGGGCCGGTTCAACTTCGCTGTGCGGCGCCTGGCGCAGGCTCTGGGCGTGGCGCTCGATCAGCGGCAGCAGGGTGTCCGACAGGCACTTGAGAAACGACAGTTCTGCCAGGGAAAACCCATTCTGGGTCGATGGCCGGTAGAACGAAATCACACAGCGCCGGTTGCCCTGGCGTGACACCAGGTTGCACTGGTGCGAGGTGCTGCGCGGGTAGGCGCCATTGGCCTTGGCCTTCATTTGGATCAGCAGCGGGTCATGCATGCCGAGCATTTCCCGCAGCAGCGGGTGTTCATCCATCGACTGCAAGGCCAGCGGCGCCGGCAAGTCCTGTTGCTGCCCGGCGCTGCCCAGCAGTTTGATGTCGAGCACACGGTCGCGCAGCTCGTCGAGGGTCCACTCACTGAGGTCCACCAAGTGAATCGGCACCCACTTGCTCACCAGGTGCAGCATGTGCGCGGCAAACTCTGGGTGGCCACTGTGGGCAATCAACTCACCCATTTCGGCATAGAAAGGCGGGCTTTCCGGGTTGGCGATACTGCGCGTCAAACTCATAGCCATCTCATCCTTGATGTCGAAAACCGTTAACCAACTCCCTGGGTCTCGGCGGGACGATCCGTTCTTCATGAACGTGAGTCGACACTCGAGATTGCATTTAGCCAGGGGATTTATCCTACGTATGTAGCGGAAACGTGGGACACAACCTGCCATAAAAGTAACGTCATTAATTCGACGTTTCTGAGAGGCAAATCCGGCCAAAAAAAACCTGAAAATATATTCAGAGTTATTTAACTAATTGATATTTATATAAATTAATTATTTTTAAAATGCGCGTACAAAAACCGACATCGGTCAGATATAGCCAATGTCCTACAGCGCTTTAATCGTTTCAGCAATGAACCATCAGCCAACCCGGTTTCTATCCGTTTGAATGTCCGGGTTTCGGGTGACAGACGTTCCACCCCCCCTGTGCTCCAATCCGCCATATTCGGCGTAATGGGCCACCCTGGGCGGCGGCCAGTGCCAGACACCCATGAGAAGGATCTTATGAAGCAATCTCCCAGCCTGTCGGCCAGCTTCCCCTTGACCTCGGCGCAGCAAGACATCTGGCTCGACCAACTGCGCGCCGGCGATTCGCCGCTCTACAACATCGGCGGCTATGTCGACTTCGCCGGCCCCGTGGTGCCGCAGCTTATGCAACGCGCCGTCGAACACCTGGTGGCCAAGCACGACGCATTGCGTACCCAGTTGCACAGCGATGCCGACGGCTTGCCGCGCCAGGCCTTCGCTGCCGACCTGGCAGTGCAGATGCCGTTGCATGACCTCTCCATGCTGCCCGACCCCCAGGCCGCGAGCCTCACCCTGATACAGACGCAAATGGCCCGGCCTTATGCCCTGCAAGGCGCGCCGCTGTTTGGTTTTTTTCTGATCAAGCTCGACAGCCACCACTACCGCCTCGGCACCCAGGCCCATCACCTGATCCTCGACGGCTGGGGTTTTGGCCAGATGCTGCAATCCCTGGCGCGGCTCTATACCGCCCTGGAACAGGGCCGGCAACCGGAACCGCTGGCGCCGTCCTACATCGACTTTATCGACGCCGACCAACGCTATAACACCTCAGTCCGCTACGCCCGTGACCGCGCTTATTGGCTGGACAAATACCAACGGCTGCCGGAGCCGCTGCTCACCCCAAGGCCGGGTGCGAAGGCCCTGAGCAACACCCTGGTGCAACCGTTCCCGGTGGCGCTGCTCAGCCGTATGGAGCAAGTGGCCAACCGTTACCAGGCCTCGGCGTTCCACGTGCTGCTGGCGGCCATGTACGTGTATTTCACCCGCACTGCCCAGCGCCCGGATTGGGTCGTCGGGCTGCCGATCCTCAACCGTTCCAATGCGCGGTTTCGTTCCACGGTCGGCTTGTTTACCCAGGTGAGTGCGGTGCGTTTGCAGTTCGATGAACAGCTGCCCTTCAGCGCCTTGGTGCGTGGTGTGCGCGACCAGCTCAAACAGGATTTTCGCCACCAGCGTTTTCCCTTGAGCGAGCTGAACCGCGAACTCGGCCTGCGCCGCACGGACCGTGGCCAGTTATTCGACCTGTCGGTGTCGTTCGAGCAGGATGACCACGCGTTGCGCTACGGCACCACCCAGGCCCGGGCGATCAAAGTGTCCAATCACCACGAAGCGTTGCCGCTGGCGATCCACCTGCGCAGCAACCGCTACCAGGACACGGCGTGCCTGCATTGCGTGTACAACGAGGGGTATTTCCAGCCCAACGAGGTGCTGGCCTTGGCGCAGCGCCTTACCTGGTTGCTGGAGCAAGGGCTGGAAGACACCGCGCTCACGCTCGGCGAGTTTGCCCTGGTGCCCCCTGCCGAGCAGGCCCAGTTGCAGCAGTGGAACGCCACTGCCCAGCCCAACACCGAGCCGCGCACGCTTCACGGGCGTATCGAAGCCCAGGTCGCCCGCACGCCGAACGCGGTGGCAGCGGTGTATCAAGGCCGGTCATTGACGTATGGCCAACTCAACCAGCAGGCCAACGCCCTGGCCCATCAACTGCTGGAACACGGCGTGCAGCCCGATGACCGGGTGGTGATCCTGGCACGGCGCGGGCTGGACACCCTGGTGGGCTTGCTGGCCGTGCTCAAGTCCGGCGCTTGCTATGTGCCGGTGGACCCGGCCCATCCCGCCGAGCGCCTGAACTACCTGCTGCAAGACAGTGCGCCGGTGGTGGTGCTGACGCAACCCGGCCTGCTGCATCGCCTGTCTGCGCTTAAGGTGCCGGTGCTGCTGCTTGACCGCCCGACCGCCCACCCAGGCACCAACCCCCGCGTGGCAAGCAGCTCATCGGACCTGGCGTACGTCATCTACACCTCCGGTTCCACCGGCTTGCCCAAGGGTGTGATGGTCGAGCATCACAGCGTGTCGAACCTGGTGGACTGGCACTGCCGGGCCTTCGACCTGCGGGCCGGCAGCCATACCGCCAGCGTCGCCGGCTTTGGTTTTGATGCCATGGCCTGGGAGGTCTGGCCGGCGCTGTGCGTGGGCGCCACCTTGCATTTACCGCCTGCCAATGACGGCGCCGAAGACATCGACGCCTTGTTGGCCTGGTGGCGCGCCCAACCGTTGGATGTGTGTTTCCTGCCCACCCCGGTGGCCGAATACGCCTTTAGCCAGGGCTTGCAACACCCGACCCTGCGTACCTTGCTGATTGGTGGCGACCGCCTGCGCAGCTTCACCCAGGCGCAGACATTCGCGGTGATCAACAACTACGGCCCCACCGAGGCCACGGTGGTCGCCACCTCCGGGCGCGTTGACGTGGGTCGCACGCTGCATATCGGCGCGCCCGTCGCCAACGCCACGGTGTACCTGCTCGATGAGCAACAACGCCCGGTGCCGGTTGGCGTGACGGGGGAGTTGTATGTGGGCGGCAAGGGCGTGGCGCGCGGCTATCTCAACCGGCCCGAACTCAGCGCCGAGCGTTTTCTCGATGACGCCTTCACTGCGGGGCGCATGTACCGAACCGGCGACCTGGCGCGCTGGCTGCCCGATGGCAATCTCGACTACCTGGGGCGCAATGACGACCAGGTGAAAATCCGTGGCATGCGTATCGAACTGGGGGAAATTGAAGCGGCCCTGGCCAGCCATCCCCATGTCCAGGAAGCCATCGTGCAGTCTCGCGAAGGGCAATTACTGGCTTGGTTCACCGCACGCCAAGCGGTGCCCATCGACGGGTTGCGTGCCCATCTGCAAGCCTCCCTGGCGGAGTACATGCTGCCGGCCGCCTACGTGCGACTCGACACGCTGCCCCTGACCGCCAACGGCAAGCTCGACCGCAAGGCTCTGCCGGCACCGACCCCGGCGGCGTTCATCACGCGTCTGTTTGAGGCACCCCGCGACGGCGTGGAAACCCTCCTCGCGCAACTCTGGGCCGAGCTGTTGCAGGTGCAGCAAGTGGGCCGCCACGACCACTTCTTCGAACTCGGCGGGCATTCGCTGCTGGCGGTGCAACTGGTGCAGCGCATGCGCCAGGTGGGGTTGCGCGCCGATGTGCAGGTGCTGTTCGGCCAGCCGACCCTGGCCGCGCTGGCGGCGGCGAGTGTAGACACCGACGCCGAGGCGCCGGACCTGGCCGAACTCGACCCCGCAAGCTGGGCGCGCATCGCCGCGGACATCCCCGGTGGCGCGGCCAATGTGCAGGACATCTACCCGTTGGCACCGTTGCAGGAAGGGTTGCTCTACCACCACCTCACCGATGAACACGATCCGTATCAGCAACAGGCGCTGTTCAGCTTTGCCCGTCGCGAGCAGTTGGATGCGTTCGCCCAGGCCCTGCAACAGGTGATCAACCGCCACGCCATCCTGCGCACCAGCCTGGTATGGGATGCCCTTGAGCAACCGATGCAGGTGGTGTGGCGCACGGCGTTGTTGCGGGTTGAGCCAATGGTTGAGCGCCATCAGCCACTGGATTTGCGCCAGGCGCCACTGATGGCCCTGGACTATGCCGAAGAACCCGGCCAGCAGCGTTGGGTGGCGCGCTTGCGCTTCCATCACCTGGTCAACGACGCCACCTCCACCACCCTCCTGATGCAGGAAATCCGCGCCCACCTGCTGGGCCAGCAGGCGCAATTGCTTGAGTCGGTGCCGTATCGCAACGTGGTGGTGCAGGCGCGTTCGCCAGCGCGGCAGGCCGGGCACGAGGCATTCTTTCGCGAGCAACTGGGGGATGTGGAGGAGCCGACCCTGGCGTTCGGTTTACACGAACGGCAGGCCAACCGGGCGGACACCGAAGACGCTGAACGCGCACTGAGCGATCACCTCAATGCGCGCTTGCGCGCACAGGCGCGGGCCTTTGGCGTCAGCACCGCCAGCCTGTTCCACTTGGCCTGGGCCCAGGTGCTGGGGCGCGTTTCGGGCCGTGATGATGTGGTCTTCGGTACGGTTCTGCTCGGACGTTTGCAGGCAGGCGAGGGCGCCGATCGTGCCCTGGGCATGTTCATCAACACCTTGCCCTTGCGCCTGCGCCTGGCCGGGCAAACCGTGGCCGATGCCCTCGGCGATACCCATGCCCGGCTCAGTGCGTTGCTCGCCCATGAACAGGCGTCCCTGGCCTTGGCCCAGCGTTGCAGCCGTGCATCACCGTTGTTCAATAGTCTGCTCAACTACCGGCACACCGATGCCGAGCGCGACCTGATCCTGGTGCCGGGTATTGAGCTGCTCAGCAGCGAAGACATCCTCAGCTACCCGTTGATGCTCAGCGTGGACGACATCGGCAGCGGCTTGCGGATCAAGGCCAAGGCGCCACGCAACGTCGGTGCCGAACGCGTGCTGGGCTACCTGGAAACCGTGCTCGTCAACGTGGTACACGCGCTGGAGCAAGTTCCGCAAACGCCGTTGCACGCTGTGCAGATACTGCCTGCCAGCGAGTTGAATCGCCTGTTGGTGGACTACAACGCCACCGCCAGCGAATACCCCGACACCCTCACCGTGCAGGCGTTGTTCGAAGCCCATGCGCGGCATAGCCCCCATGCCATCGCCGTGCAGGCCGGCGAGCAGCAATTGAGCTACCGCGAACTCAACGAGCGCGCCAACCAGCTGGCCTTCCACCTGCGCGAACGTGGGGTGCAGCCCGACTCCCGGGTGGCGCTGTGCGTCGAGCGCGGGCTTGATCTGGTGGTGGGTTTGCTGGCCATTCTCAAGGCTGGCGGCGCCTATGTGCCGCTGGACCCCGGCTACCCCCGCGAACGCCTTGCCTACATGCTGCAAGACAGCCAACCGGTCGCGCTGCTGGTACACGCCGCCACCCGCCACGTGCCGGGGGAGGTCGCGATCCCGGTGATCGATTTCGACCACTGCGCCTGGCGCCAGGCACCCATCGGCAACCCATCGGTGCCGGGGCTCACGGTGGCCAACCTGGCCTACGTCATGTACACCTCGGGCTCCACCGGCACGCCCAAGGGCGTGATGATCGAACACCGTGGCCTGGGCAACCTGATGCACTGGGGCTCCCAACTGTGCCCTCATGCCGAAGGTGGCGCGCTGTTGCAACGGGCGCCGTTCAGCTTCGACGGTTCGGTGTGGGAGCTGTTCTGGCCGCTCACCAACGGCATGCGCCTGGTGCTGGCACGGCCGGATGGGCATCGGGAACCGGCGTACCTGGCCCAGGTGATTCGCGAGCAGCAGATCAGCGTGATCAAGTTTGTGCCGGCGATGTTGCAGCAGTTTCTTGAACTGCCGGAGTCGGCCCAGTGCACCAGCCTCACCGACGTATTGTGCGGCGGCGGTGAACTCACCGAGGCCCTGGCCCGAGGCGTGCGGGCGCGCCTGCCCAAGGTGCGCTTGCATAACGTCTATGGCCCCACCGAGGCCACGGTGGACAGCAGCGCCTGGACCCTGGAGCCCGGTGCGCCGGTGCCTGCGTTGCAGTTGCCGATTGGTCGGGCCATCAGCAACACCCGGCTGTACGTGCTTGATGCCCAGGATGCACCGGTGCCCGTGGGCGTCAGCGGTCAGTTGCATATCGGCGGCGTTGGCGTGGCCCGGGGTTACCTGGGGCTGGAACAGCTGACCGCCGAGCGCTTTATCGACAGCCCCTTCGTTGAGGGTGACCGGCTTTATCGCACGGGCGACCTGGTGCGGTATCTGCCCGATGGCAACCTGGCGTTCCTGGGGCGCAATGACTTTCAGGTCAAACTGCGTGGCGTGCGCTTGGAACTGGGGGAAATTGAATCCCGGCTGGCGGCGCACCCTGCGCTGCGCGACGTGGCGGTGTTGATTCGCGATGATCGCTTGGTGGCGTACTTCACTGTGCGAGGCGCGGCGCCGGAGCTGGAGGCCTTGCGCGCCCATGTGTTGGAGCAGTTGCCCGAATACATGGTGCCGGCGGCGTTTGTCCGGTTGGATGAATGGCCCCTGAACCCCGCTGGCAAACTCGACCGCAAGGCCTTGCCGGAACCGGGGCTGGAGTCGGTGCTGAGCCGTGCCTATGAAGCCCCGGTGGGTGAAGTCGAAACCCTGATGGCCGGCATTTGGGCCGAGGTCTTGAAGCTGGAACGGGTAGGGCGGCACGACCATTTCTTTGAACTGGGCGGGCATTCCCTGCTTGCAGTCACCCTCGTGGCGCGAATGCGCAAGGCCGGGTTGGAGGTGGATGCTCGGACCCTGTTCAGCCAGCCGACCTTGGCGCAATTGGCCGCACGCACATCGACCCAGGTGCAGCGCGTGGACGTGCCACACACCGCCATCCCCCAGCTCAACCGCCGCCGCCGGCTCTGAGCGGGGCAAGCCCCAAGGCTAGTCAGTTAAGGGTTAGAAAGAGTAAAAGCTAACCTGTGGCGAGGGAGCTTGCTCCCGCTGGACTGCGCAGCAGTCCCAGGCTTTTTAAGCAAAGAGCTGGGGTCGCTGCGCGACCCAGCGGGAGCAAGCTCCCTCGCCACACTGACGGTGTTTGCCCTTAACTGACTGGCATTAGGGCAAGCCCGCTCACTACAACGGTATCGGGGTGCCTGTGATCTTGCGCAACAGGGGCAACACCTGCGCGCCCACATGAATCGCCTCTTCCAAATGGGGAAAACCCGACAAGATAAAACTGTCCACCCCCAATTGGTGATACTCCTCGATCCGCTCCGCCACCTGCGCGTAACTGCCCACCAGCGCAGTCCCCGCGCCACCCCGTACCAAGCCCACCCCCGCCCACAGGTTGGCCGACACTTCCAATTCCCGCGCACTTCGGCCACGGCCTTGCATCAGTTGGGTCTGGCGGCTTTGGCCGACGGATTCATAGGCCGCCATCTGCCGCTGGGCCTGGTCGATGGCGTCTTTGGGGATTTCTTGCAGCAAGCGTTCAACATGGGCCCAGGCAGCCTCGTCGGTCGGCGCGGCGAACACGTGCAGGCGCAGGCCGAAGCGCAAGGTGCGGCCCTGGGCGGCGGCGAGGTCGCGCATGCGTTGGATGCGCTCGGCGATCATGGCTGGCGGCTCGCACCACATCAGGTAGGTTTGCCCGTGGGCCGCGCCGACCCGTTCGGCAGCCTCGGAGGCGCCGCCGAAGTAGATCGGCGGCGCTTCGGCCCCGGGGGCGATCGGCGTGTGGAGGCCGCTGCGGTAGTAACGGCCGGGATGGGGCGGCGGCTGGCCCGCCCACACGGCTTGGAACATTTGCAGGAATTCGGCCGTGCGCGCGTAGCGTTCGTCGTGCTCCAAAAAATCCCCCAGGGAGCGCTGTTCAAAGCGGCTGGAGCCGGTCACCACATGCAGCGCCAGGCGGTTTTCGCTCAGCAGTTGCAACGTGGCGGCGCGGTGCGCGGTGTAGGCGGGCAGCTCGGTGCCGGGCCGCAGGGTGAGCAGGAATTTCAGGCGGCGCACTTCCTGGGCCAGCACGGCGGTGATCAACCACGGGTCCTCGAAGCCGCTGGCAGTGGGCACCATGATGCCGTCGAAGCCGGCCTGTTCGGTGGCGCGCACGATCTGGCGCAGGTAGTCCAGCGTCGGCGCGCGTTCGCCTTGCTGGAACAGCCCGACCTTGGGCAAGCCACTGCTGGTGAGGTGACGGCCGTCGCCGTTGGTGGGCAGGAACCAATCCAGCTGGATCGGCGGGCGGGCATCAAGGCTCATGGTGCAGGCGCTCCTTGCGCAAGAGGGGCAATACGCGTTCACCAAAGCGCAGCACGTCGCTGACCGCCGGGCCGCCTTCCAGGATCAGGTGGTTCAGGCCCACGCCGTGCAGCTCCTGCAAGCGCGTGGCGATCTGCTGCGGGGTGCCCACCAGGATCAACGGTTGTCCGGGGTGCAGTTGCAGCAGGTTGGGGTGCACTTCCCATTGGCGCAACGGATGACGTGCGCGGGGCAGGGTGGCCACGGATTCGCTGGGCAACTTGGGCACCGGTAACACGCGGGCGGCGGTCTCCCAGGCCAGGTCTTCGCTGTCGTCCAGAATCAGGCCGAAGGTGCAGGCAAAGCGCAGGGTCGGTTGGATCGCCTGCCAGCGTTGTATTTGCTTGGCGAGCCACTGTGGAGGGCCGGGGGCGAGCAGGCAGGTCTGGGCATGTTCGGCCACCAGCGCATGGCTGTGGCTGTCGTCCAGCACCAGGCTGGGCGCGGGCAGTTCACGACGGGCGACGCCGGCGTTTTCCAGTTGAAAATAGAGGCCCTGGTAATCCAGCCCCGCCTCGTTGGGCGCCAACAACTGTTGCAGGATGTGCAGGTACTCGCCGATGCGTTCGCTGCGCTGGTCGCGGTTGAGCCATTCACCAAACGCACTGCGCTCGCTGTTGGGCAGGTGCAGTTGCACGCGATGGCCGCTGATGGATTGCAGGCTTTGCAAGGTGGTCGCCAACGCCGCCGGCAGCATCACCTCCGGCGGCACGCTCACCGATAAGCGCAGCTGCCGTGTATGGGCACAGAGCGCCGCCGCCACCCCCAGGCTGTCGGCGCACAGCGCACCGCCGGGCACCCACAGGCCATCGAGACCGGCGTATTCCACGGCCTGGGCCAGCTGGATCCATTGCCCTGGCCGCGCGGCCCAGTCGGGGGTGCACAGAGGCAGCAGCCAGCTGAATTCAAGGGACATGCGCGAGCTCCATCCGAATTGAAGCTGATACTACGCTCAAGGCTTCACCTCCTGGGCCAATTGTTTCTGCAACGCTACGCTCGCGGCGTTGAAGGTGCCGGAGGCCATATTGATCGCCCCCAGGTTGTTGCCGCATCCATGCAGTGCGTTTCATGCGCGTGCTCCTGTGGTAAAGCGGTTGGCCGGGCGCGGCAGGCCGAGGTTGTCCCGCAGGGTGGTGCCTTCGTATTCCAGGCGAAACAGCCCGCGCGTCTGCAACAGCGGGATCACGCGGTCGACAAACAGCTCGATGGCACCCGGAAAATACGGGAAAAACACATTGAAGCCATCGCACGCACGCGCCTGGAACCAGGCCTCGAAGTAGTCGGCCACGTCCTCGGCCGTGCCGATCACCGGGTTGCCTGCGGCCAGTCGCAGGTACAGCTGGCGGATGCTCAGGTGCTCGCTGCGGGCCAGTTCCAGCACCTTTTCGCGGCGGCTGCCGCGCTGGCCCACGGGCGTGTCGGGCAGCGGGCCGTCGAGGTCATGGCCGGACAGGTCGATGTCATCGCCGAGGGTGTCGGCCAGCAGGCGCAGGCCCAGCACCGGGTCGATCAGTGCCTGGAACTCTTCAAGCAGCGCCTGGGCCTGTTCGCGGGTGTCGGCAATAAACGGCGTGACGCCGGGCAGGATCTTGATGTGGTCCGGGTCGCGCCCGAGGGCGGCAGCGCGTTGCTTGATGTCTTGGTAGAACGCCTGGGCGCCTTCCAGGCTGTGGGCATGGGCGAAGATCACTTCCGCCACGCGGGCGGCGAGGTGCTTGCCCGGCTCCGACGCACCGGCCTGCACCAGCACCGGGTGGCCCTGGGGCGGGCGCGCCACGTTGAGCGGGCCGCGTACGGCAAAGTGCTCGCCGCGATGATTGAGGGTATGCAACTTGGCCGGGTCGAAGTACTCGCCGCTGGCCTTGTCGCGGGTAAAGGCGTCGTCGTCCCAGCTGTCCCACAGGTCTTTGACCACGTCATGGAATTCTTCGGCGCGCTGGTAGCGGTCGCCGTGGTCCACATGGTTTTCGCGGCCGAAATTCCAGGCTTCGTCAGAGACTACCGAGGTCACCAGGTTCCAGGCGGCGCGGCCCTTGGACAGGTGGTCCAGGGACGCGAACTTGCGCGCGATATGATAGGGCTCGTTGTAGGTGGTGGTCGCGGTGGCGATCAAGCCGATGTTGCTCGTCACGGCGGCCAGGGCCGACATCAGTGTGAGCGGCTCGAAGTGCTCGGCACGGGCGGTACGGCTTAAAGCATCGTGATGATGGCCCCACAGCGCGACCACATCGGCGATGAACAGTGCATCGAACTTGCCGCGTTCGGCGGTTTGGGCGACGTGCTTGAAGTGGTCGAAATCCAGGCTGGCGTCGGCCTGGGCCAGCGGGTGGCGCCAGGCGGCGACGTGATGGCCGCTGTTGGCGAGGAAGGCGCCCAGCTTGAGTTGGTCGGTGCGGCGGGTCATGGACAGGCTCCCGTAAAAGTCACGCACGGGGCCGGCGAACCGGCCCCGTGGCCGAGGTTAGAAGTTGTACGTCACGCCGGTGTACCAGTAGCCGCCGGTGGTGCCGTAAGGCGAGAAGTTGCCGTAGGGGAATGCGCCCGAGCTGCTGGCCAGATTGGTGCGCTCCGGGTACTTGTTGAACAGGTTGTTGGCGCCGGCATTGAGGGTGACGGCCTTGGTGAGGTGGTAGTCGATGTTCAGGTCGGTGATCCAGGCCGGCGAGAAGGTGCGGTCGTAGATTTCGGCAGTACCGTACTGGGTGTATTCACCGTAGCGGGTCAGGTTCAGGCCCACTTCGAGTTTTTCCCAGCTCCAGGTGGTGCCCAACAGCAGTTTGGATTGGGGCAGGCCGTACTTGAGGTTGCCCTGGCGCTGGCGGTCATAACCCCCATCGGCACCCAGTGCTTGTTGGGCGATGGCGGAGGCGTGGATGTCGTCGATCTGGGTGGTGTTCCAGTTGAAGCCGGCGGTGTAGCGCAGGTTGCCCCAGGTGCCGATGTCCTGGCGATAGTCGCCCACCAGGTCGATACCGCGGGTGGTGGTGTCCAGGGCGTTGGTGAAGTAGGTGACGGCCTGGTTCGGGTTAAGCCCGGCGGCGGCGAGGATCGCGCTGATTTGCGGGGTGCCGCCGAGGTAGCCGGTCTGGGCGATGCGGTCCTTGATTTTGATCTGGTAGGCATCGAGGGTGATGCTGGTGGCATCGGTGGGTTGCAGGGTGATGCCGAGGCTGAAGTTGGTGGATTTCTCCGGCTTCAAGTTACTGGCGCCGAGGGCCTTGGCCACATCGGAATCCACTGCGACGTTGCGGTAGTCGAACAACTGGCCATTGACGCTGGTTTGCGAGGTAGAGCTGTAGATCTGCTGGGCCAGGGATGGCGCACGGAACCCGGTGCTGAACGTGCCGCGTACGGCCAGGATCGGCGTCAGCTGGTAGCGGGTGGAGAGCTTGCCGTTGGTGGTGGTGCCCGAACCGTCATCGTAATGCTCATAGCGTCCGGCCAGATCGACGTGCCATTTGTCGGTGAAGTCCTGGCCGATCTCGCCATAACCGGCAAGGCTGGTGCGGCTTTTTTCGGCGGCATCGGCGGGGGTAGTACCGGCGCCGGAGATGGTGCCCGGCGCGATCAGCGCACCGTTGGTGCCGGTGGTGAACGGCCCGCTGGCGTAGGAGGCGTAGTCGCCCTTGCCGATCTTGTAGTCTTCGTAGCGGTGTTCCAGGCCCCAGGAAATTTGCGTCGGCTTGTACAGGCCCAGGTCAAAGGCGCGGGTCAGGTCGAGGTTGCTGGTCCATTGGCTGAAGGTTTTTACACCGGTGTCCACCGAGGTAGGCGATGTGGGGCCGTAGCTCAGGTTGTAGGTGTCGGTGAGGGTGGCGCGGGCGTGGTCCTGGCCGTACGTGGTGGACAGGTCATAGTCCCAACCGGCGGCCTTGCCCTTGCCGCCGAAGGCCACTTGGAAGTCTTCTTCGATAAACCGCAGGTTGTCTTCGACGCCTTGCGGGTACGGCGTCTGGATGCCGTTGAAGCTCGGCGGCTGGTGGAAGGCCAGGGGCTTTTCCGAGTTGCGATGGGTATAGGTGGAGAACGAGTACAGGGTAAGGGCGTCGTCCACCGGCAGTTCGGCGTTGTAGCCCAGGCTGAAATTCTTCGCCTCTGGCAGGCCGGTGCCGTAGTAGGTGTGTTGCAGGCTGGTGTTGCCGGCGGCGTCGGTGTACGGCGCGTTGTCGGAACGGTCGGAGACGTTCTGTTTTTTCGCGTCCAGCGCCAGGTTGATAAACCCGTCGTTGGGCAGGGCCAGGCCCACGTTACCGGTTTGGCGCACGGTTTCGCCGTCGCCGTTTTCGTAGTTCTGGCCGTAGCTGGTGGACAGGCTGCCCCCGTGGTCGGTCTGCTTGAGCACCACGTTGACCACGCCGCCGATGGCATCCGAGCCGTACTGGGCCGAGGCGCCATCGCGCAGCACTTCGACGTGATCCACCAGGGCGGTGGGGATCATGTCCAGGTCCACTGGCTGCGAGCCGGAATTGAGGTAGGTGCCGTTGTTGAGCAACGCGCTGTTGTGGCGGCGCTTGCCATTGACCAGCACCAACACCTGGTCGCCGTTGAGGCCGCGCAGGCTGATGGGGCGCACCACCGAGGTAGAGCCAAAGCCCGACGAGGCCGGTTGGTTCAGCGACGGCAGCACCTTGCTCAGCGCGCGGGTCAGGTCGCCCTGGCCGGTGGCGAGCAACTGTTTGGACGAGATCACATCCACCGGCGCCGGGCTTTCGGCCAGGGTACGCGCCTGGCCACGGTTGCCGATCACCACCACGGTGTCCAGGGGGTTATCGCTGGCCGGGGCGTCGGCGGCAAGGGTCAGGCTGCTGTAGCTGGCGGCTTCGCACAGGGCGATAAACAACAGCGTGTGGGCGAAGGCATTACGGGGCCTGCGGCTGGCGGCGCGGGACGTATTCATGATGGGCAACACTCCAATGGGTAGGGTGGCTTGTTGAGTTCAAGCTCTGGTATGGGGGTGAGAGCAAGGGCTGTGCCATCTGGAAAAACTGTTTAAAAACAGTGGCTTGAAGATTGTCGTGGGAGAGTGTTGGTGTTTTTCTAACAGGGCGCAGGGCAGGCTGTTGGTTTTTGTGCAGGGCTTTTTCCAGGCCACCGCGTTTCGCGCCGTGAGGCTGGGACCCCTACGCTTGGCACACCCCTTGCTCACCCCACGCCATACCTAAACCCAAGGAAGCTTTTTCTGTATGCCCAGACCCGGCCCGCGCAACGCCCTTACCGATATCCCAGGCCTAACGGTCGGCCACGCCACGGACCTGCACGTCGACACCGGCGTCACGGTGATCCGCCCCGATGGTTTCTGGACCGCCAGCATCGACATCCGCGGCGGCGGTCCCGGCGGGCGTGAAACCGCAGCGCTGGAGCCCGAAAATATGGTGGGCCAACTCCACGCCCTGGTGTTTGCCGGCGGCTCGGTGTTCGGCCTGGGCGCCGCCGACGCGGTGGCGGCCAAACTGTCCCAGGACCAGGTGGGCCTGCATCTCAAGCCCGGCGCGCCAGCCATCCCCATCGTGCCTGCCGCCGTGCTGCACGACCTGGCCAACGGCGGTGACAAGGACTGGGGCCTGGAACCGCCTTACCGGCGCCTGGGCTTTGAAGCGCTGGCCAATGCCGGCGAGGATTTTGAACTGGGCTCAGTCGGCGCCGGCCGTGGTGCCATGGCTGGGGTGTTGAAAGGCGGGCTTGGCACCGCCTCCCTCGATCTGGGCGACGGGCTGATCGTCGCCGCGCTGGTGGTCGCCAACCCGATTGGCTCGGTGTACATGCCTGACGGTAAAACCTTCTGGGCCTGGCCCTGGGAAGTGGCGGGGGAGTTTGGTGGGCAGCGGCCGCAAACAGAGATGGATTGCAGCGACCCGATGCCGGAACTGTCCCGCCTGGATTCCATGGGCCGCTTGCAGGCCGGGGCCAATACCACGCTGGTGGTGGTCGCCAGCACCGCGCGGCTGACGGTGGCCGAGTGCAAGCGCGTGGCGATCATGGCCCAGGACGGTATTGCCCGCGCGGTACGGCCGGCGCATTTGCCGTTTGATGGGGACACGGTGTTTGCCTTGGCCTCGGCGGCGGTGGAGTTGACCGACGGGCCACGGCGGCAAGTTGAGATCGGCAGGATTGGCGCGGCGGCGGCTGATTGCGTGGCGCGGGGAATTGCGCGGGGGGTATTTTGCGCAACGTTGATCTGATGCTCTTCCTGGCCCATCGGCAACTATCCATGGACAGCTTTTGAAGCTCTTCAAGCAGCTTTTAATTAGCCAATTATCGGCTATACCAAAAGCTGCTAGTTCCATTGAGGAAGTACATGTCATGGGTAAGTTAGTGCATCCCGAACCTCACACGTTCCCGATAGCCAGAAGCTAGCTTTGGGGTTCTTGTCAGAGACTACGACGCAATCTTTGAACTCAGCCAGCAGATGTGTTTCTCCCGGCGTACGATTGAGTGTGAACCTTACAGTGCCACTTTCGGCTTGCCAGATTTCAGGGTTAAGGCCCGTGTTAAAGGGGGTGATGTGGCACACAATCGATGCCAGGCCTCCACGGGTGACGGGGTATTCCCCATCATTCAAACTATCGTTGATGTTAACAATGACCCGTGAAATATCCTCCTTAGGCGTGGGAATAAGACGAATGCCCACTACTTGCCAAAAGGTGTAAGGCGTCTGGTATTTCCTGAAAAATACTTGACCAAGCTTTGGTGCCAGCATTGATGTGTTGTCCAGTTCTATTTTCAGTCTCCCGGTGGTTTTTTCAGATGAATCATCGGGGGGGATAAGTGCTTGTGGTGGAAGTGTATTTTTCATGGGGGGGCTTCCTGAATGAGCTAATTAATTCACTGCACTGCTCCATTTTCCGGAATTTAGGCAGTTGTGAAACTGTTAAAGGTGACAGGTTTAATAGATTCGATTTTTATCGCGAAACGCTATTGTGCCTTCGTTAGTTTTTTTGTTGCCTATCACTGTTTGTAATCGGGCTTGATCCTGCTGCGAGCCTTATCTGCTTGCTCCGGCAACCCCAGCGCCTCATACACCCGCACCAAACTCCGATTGGTCGGCACATCCCACCCGTCATAACGACGGCGCAACTCCAGCGTCTGCTGCGCGCCAAACCAATCCCCTGCCTGCAACCGCGCATCCAATTCCACCTGGGCAAACAGATCCCGCTGGGCATGGCTGCCACCGATTTCATTCAACCGGGGCAGGGCGATATTCAGTTGCTCAAGGGCCTGCTGCCAATCCCCTCGGGCATGGGCCAATAGGCCCTTGGCCAACGGCAACGTCACTTCCCCCCACACCGGGCGCGCCTCAACACTGTGACGGCGCAACGCCGCAAGCAACTGATCTGCCTCCGGTTTGCCAGCACGCGCCAAGCCATACAAATACTGCACGCTGAGAAACGGCTGCACCGTATCCGCCACCCGCCGTTGCAGGTACGGCGCCAACGCCTGCCAGCGCTCGCCCACGTCGATACCGGCCAGTTCCAGGCGCGCCAGCAACGACACCGCGCCCACCTGGTCCTGGGAATACTCCGGCAGGATGCCCCACACGTGTTGGTCGTAGATCTCCAGCACCCGCTGGTCCTCACCCCGCGCCAGGTAGAACAGCGCCAGGTGCCACCAGTTGTGGGTGTACATGAAGGAGTTCAAACCGGCCCAGTGATGGGCCACGCCTTCCAGGAACTCAGTGCCTTGCTCGATACGGCCCTGGGTCAGCATCACATGGGCCAGGGCGTGTTGCGCCCACGGCTCCGAGGGTTGCAGGCGCAGGGCTTGCAACGCGCTGGCTTCGGCTTCTTCCAGCAGGTGGCATTGTTCGTAGGCGAAGGCCAGCAGGCCGTGGCTGTGGGCAATGTCGGGCGCGCCAGCGGTGGCCTTGAGGCCGATGCGCAGCAGTGCGGGCCAATTGCCGCGGTTGAACTCCAGGTACTGGTTGAGCTTGGCGGCGAACAGGTCGCGGGGGTAGCGCCCCAGCAGGTGTTCGCTCAGGTGCAGGACCTGGTCGAGGTCGTCGTTGATCCACGCCTGCAACGCGGCCAGGTACAACTGGGCGCGGGGGTGGTCGCTGTTTGCGGCAGCGGCGCGCTGGCGGTAGTGCTCGGCCAGGGCCGGGCCTTCGGGGGACTCGATGAACATCAGCAGCAAGCCGGCGAAGGCGTTTGCCAGGGCCGAGTCGGGGTCGGCATCGGCGCTGGCAAGGATGCCTTCGGCGCGAGGCTCATAGCCGAGAAAGCCTGCGATGAAATCGTCCAGGCCCTGGCGGGTGGAGGGGTTGGCGGTGTCGATGGGGTTGCCCAGGTAATCCAGTGACATGGGGTTAAGGCTCGTTGGTTCAGATGGGAATGACAGGGCAAACCCTGTGCCACCTGAACACTGCAGAGCCAATGTGGGAGGGGGCAAGCCCTAATGCCAGTCAGTTAAGGGCAAACACCGTCAGTGTGGCGAGGGAGCTTGCTCCCGCTGGGCCGCGTAGCGGCCCCAAAGATGGGACTGCTGCGCAGTCCAGCGGGAGCAAGCTCCCTCGCCACAGGTTAGCTTTTACTCTTTCTAACCCTTAACTGACTGGCATTGGGGCAAGCCCCCTCCCACATTGGAATGTTTTTGCTGCTGCTTTTTGCACACTCGCGCGAATCACTGTGGATTTTTCATCAGCTCGATCACCGCTGATTGCAGCAAGCCTTGGCCCAAACCCCCATGGCACAGCCCTTGCAAAATCCCTCCTAGAACTTTTCCATTCGAGGAGCCTCCATGCGCCCATTCTCTTTCCGTCGCGCCCTGTCATCCGTTGGCTTGTGCACCGCGTTGCTGGCCGGCCAGGCCTTGGCGCAACCCCAGGAGGGCGGGGTGTTGAACCTGGTGGCCCAACCCGAACCGCCGTCGCTGATGCACGGCGTGGTCAGCCATGTGTCCACCCAATACGTGAGCGGCAAGGTGCTGCAAGGCCTGTTGACCTTCGACACCGACCTCAAGCCCAAACCGGTGTTGGCCAAGTCCTGGACCATTTCCCCGGACGGCCTCACCTACACCTTCGAGCTGCAAGACAACGTGCACTGGCACGATGGCCCGGCCCTCACCGCCGAGGACGTGGTGTTCAGTTTCCAGACCTTCTACCCCGAGGTGGACAAGCGCCTGGGCGGGATCATCACCGAGTACGTCGCCAGCATCACCGCCAAAGGCCCGCAGCAGGTGGTGTTCACCTTGAAGAAACCCTTCGCGCCGTTGCTGTCGGCCCTGGGCAGCGGCCTGCGCCCGGTGGTGCCCAAGCACCTCTACGAGAACACCGACTTTCGTAATAACCCCTACAACCTCAAGCCGGTCGGCACCGGGCCGTTTGTGTTTGTGGAGTGGAAACGCGGCGCCTACATCAAGCTGGCCAAGAACCCCAACTACTGGAAAAAAGGCCTGCCGCACCTGGACAGCATCATCTTCCACGTGATCCCCGATGCGTCTTCTCGCGCCGCTGCCTTCGAGGGCAATGACGTGCAAGTGCTGCGCAGCGGCGACGCCGACTACTCCGACCTCAAGCGCCTCACGGCCTTGCCGGACGTGCAGTCATCGGAGAAGGGCTGGGAGCTCTACTCGGGCCTGGCTTTTTTGCAGATCAATACGCGCAAACCGCCGTTGAACAACCCCAAGGTGCGCCAAGCCATCCTGTATGCGCTGAACCGCCAGTTCATCGTCGACAACATCTTCTTCGGCTCGGGCAAAGTCGCCCAGGGGCCGTTTGTGTCGACCTCGCCGTACCACGACCCGCAATTGGCGCAGTACGCGTATGACCTGAAAAAGGCCAAGGCGCTGATCGCCGAATCCGGCGTGGACGTGGGCGCGGTGCGTATCCGCCTGCTCAATGGTGAAAAGGGCGGCGCCTGGGAACGCTTGGCCGAATACACCAAGCAAGCCCTGCAACCCCTGGGCTTCAAAGTGCAGGTGGTGACGTCGGATTCGGCCACCTGGTTCCAGCGCGTCAGCGATTGGGACTTCGACCTGACCTACAACTTTATTTTCCAGATCGGCGACCCGTACCTGACCAACGCCTACCTGTTCCGCTCCGACTACATCCTCAAGACCTCGCCGTTCGCCAACGTCAGTGGCTACAACAGTCCTGAGGCGGATGCCTTGTGGGCCAAAGTCGCCGATACCCCAGAAGGCCCGCAGCGCACCCAGCTCTACAGCCAGTTGGAGAACCTGCTCAACACCGACCTGCCCATCGCGCCGATCTTCGAGATGCGCTACCCGACACTGTTTCACAAGCAAGTGAAAAACCTGCTGCAAACCGCCACCAGCCTTAATGAAGACTACGAAAGCGTCTACCTCGACGCCCCTGCGCCATGAACGGCGTGCTGTATGTCGGCGGGCGCCTGGTCAAGGCGCTGCTGATGGTGGTGGCGGTATTGGTGCTGAGTTTCTTGTTGATCCGCTTGGCGCCGGGTGATCCGGCGCTACTGCTGGCCGGTGAAGCCGGGGTAGACGATGTGCAGTTTATCGAGCAGTTGCGCCAGACCATGGGCCTGGACAAACCGCTGCTGCACCAGTTGCTGATCTACCTGGGCAATATCGCCCACCTGGACCTGGGCTATTCCTATCGCAACCAGACCTCGGTGTGGTCGCTGATCAGCGAGCGCTTGCCGGCGACGCTGGCCCTGATGGGCTCGGCATTTGTGCTGTCGTCGGTGCTGGGGGTGACCCTCGGCGTGCTGGCGGCGCGGGCACGGCAGAAGCGGCATTGGCTTGATGGGGTGATTTTCCAAGGCGCGTTGTTGCTGTATGCGATGCCGCCGTTCTGGTTGGCGATGCTGATGATCTTATTGTTCTCCGTCAGCCTGGATTGGCTGCCGGCCTACGGCATGGAAACCGTCGGGCGCGACTTCTCGTGGGCGGATCGCTTGCAGCATCTGCTGTTGCCGTGTGTGTCCCTGAGCGTGGTGTTCCTGGCGCTGTATATCCACCTGACCCGCGCTGCCGTGCTGGATGCCCTGGGTCAGGAATACGTGCGCACCGCCCACGCCAAGGGCCTGCATCCGCGGCGAGTTCTTTATGTGCATGTGCTGCGCAATGCACTGCTGCCGGTGGTGACGTTCGCGGGCTTGCAACTGGGCCAGTTGGCGAGCGGCGCCTTGCTGGTGGAAGTGGTGTATGCCTGGCCCGGCATCGGCCGCTTGATGTACGACGCGCTGGCCCAGCGCGACTATGGCGTGTTGATGGGCGGCTTTTTAGTGATCTCGATGCTGGTGGTGGGCTTTAACGTGTTGACCGATGTGGTCTGCCGCTTTCTCGACCCGCGTATTGGCGCTGGAGGGCAAGGTTGATGGTGGTACTCAAACGTTTTATCCGCCAGCCGTTTGCGTTGGCAGGCGCGGTGTTTTTGCTGCTGCTGGCGACGCTGGCATTGACGGCTCCGTGGCTGACCAACAGCTCACCCTGGGAAATGAACACCCAACCCATGCTGGCACCGTTCCACGACGCCGCCCATTGGCTGGGCAGTGATTTGCTCGGCCGCGACCTGGCCAGCGGCTTGTTCTACGGCGCCCGCGTCTCCCTGGCTGTGGGGGTATTGGCCAGCCTGGCGACGTTGCTGGTGGGGCTGATCGTCGGCGCCATCGCCGGGTACGTGGGCGGCTGGCTCGACGGCGTGTTGATGCGGATCGCAGAGTTCTTCCAGATCATTCCACAGCTGGTGCTGGCAGTGATTTTGGTGGCCGTGCTGGAACCGTCCATGGGCTCCATTGTGCTGGCCATTTCCCTGGTGGCATGGCCGGCGGTAGCGCGGCTGGTACGCAGTGAATTCCTCACTCTGCGCCAGCGCGAATTCGTGCAAGCGGCACGGGTGCTGGGGCAGTCGCCGTGGGGGATTATCACCCAGCAGATCTTGCCCAACGCCTTGGCGCCGTTGCTGGTGACCCTGACGTTCGTGATGGCCACGGCGATCCTCACCGAAGCCGCATTGGCGTTTCTCGGTTTAAGCGACCCCGAAGCCATGAGCTGGGGCTACATGATCAACGCCTCCCGTGGCCTGCTGCGGGACGCTTGGTGGATGAGCTTGCTGCCGGGGGTGGCGATTGTGCTGTGTGTGCTGGCGGTAAACCGCGTGGGCGAAGGCTTGCGCGTGGCGTTTGAACCGGGGAGGTCGCTGTGACGTTATTGAGTGTCGAGCACCTGCGTATTGCCTTGCCGCCAGGTGCAGACCGCAGCCATGCGCTGTACGACCTGTCGCTGCAACTGCGCAGTGGTGAATGTGTGTGCGTGGTCGGCGAGTCTGGCTCGGGCAAGTCCATGCTTGCCAAGGCCCTGCTGCGCCAACTGCCGGCGCCGCTGACCGTGGAAAGCGGGCGCCTGGTGTTTCGCGATGAAGACCTGGCCAACCGCAGCGAAGCCGCCATGCGCCAATTGCGTGGGCGCGATATCAGCATGGTGTTCCAAGAGCCCATGAGTGCGCTGAACCCGTTGCTGCGCGTCGGTGAGCAGATCGATGAAACCCTGCGCGCCCACGGGGTCAAGTCTGCCCAGGCGCGTCGCCAGCGGGTGGTGGACTTGCTCGGTTATGTCGGCCTGCCCGACCCCGAGCGCCTGCGCCTGGCCTGCCCCTTTGAACTCTCCGGTGGCCAGCGCCAGCGGGTGGTGATCGCCATGGCGCTGGCGTTTGATCCGGCGCTATTGATTGCCGATGAACCCACCTCGGCACTGGACGTGACCACCCAGGCGCAGATCCTCGACCTGCTGCGCAAAATCCAGCAGGACAAGGGCATGGCGCTGTTGTTTATCACCCATGATTTTGCCGTGGTCGAGGCGATTGCCGACCGCGTGCTGGTGTTGGAAAAAGGCCAAGTGATCGAGCAGGGCAGCGCCCGGCAGGTATTGCGCGAGCCCAAGGCGGCGTACACGCGTCAGTTGCTGGCGGCGGTGTCTGCCCAACCACTGGCGCCACGCGGTTCAGTCGATGGGCCGGTGGTGCTCAAGGCCGAGCAATTGGGCAAGGTGTTCCGCAGTCGCAGCGGTTGGTGGGGCAATCGCACCACCCGGGCGCTGGACGCGGTGCAGCTGGAGCTGCATGAAGGGGAAACCCTGGGCATCGTCGGTGAATCGGGTTCGGGTAAATCCACCCTCGGCCGCTGCCTGGTGCGCTTGCTGCGTGCCGACAGCGGGCACATCCACTGGCTGGGTCGGGACGTGGCCGGGCTGTCTGAGGCGCGTTTACGGCCGTTGCGCAGCGATGTGCAGATGATCTTCCAGGACCCGTTTGCCTCGCTCAACCCGCGCCAGACCGTGGGCCGCATCATCATGACCGGGCCTTTGGTGCAGGGGCGCTCAACAGCCGATGCCGAGCGGCGGGCGCGGGAGCTGTTGGCACTGGTCGGGCTGCCGCCCACTGCGTTCGCGCGTTACCCCCATGAATTCTCCGGTGGCCAGCGCCAACGCATCGGCATCGCCCGCGCACTGGCAGTGGAGCCCAAGGTGTTGATCGCCGATGAATGCGTGTCGGCGCTGGATGCGTTGATCCAGGTGCAGATTCTGGAGCTGTTGGAGTCGCTGCAACGGCGCTTGAAGTTGAGCATCGTGTTTATCACCCACGACCTGCGGGTGGCGGCGCGGCTGTGTGACCGCATCGCCGTGATGCAGAACGGGCGAGTGGTGGAGCAGGGGGCGACGGCGGGGTTGTTTGCCGATGCGCGGCATCCCTATACCCGCGCCTTGCTGCAATCGACGATTGCCGAAGAGTACGCAATCTAAATGTGGGAGCGGGCAAGTCGAATCGTCGCACCGCCGCTCCCACATTTCTAACCGAGTTTATTTATCGAGGAATGTGGTGTTTATGAGTGACGCCTTTGCACAATTGCCAATAGTCCAAGGCCAACCCCTGGACATCCGCCCCCACCGCACCCTGAGCATCGCCCACCACCCCGGCACCACCCAAGCCGACACGGTGGTGTTCTTCTGCCACGGCGCAGGCGGCAACAAAGACCAATGGCGCCCGCAATGGCAGGCCCTCAAGGCCGAAGGCTACAGCCTGGTGGCCTGGGACCTGCTGGGGCATGGCGACAGCGCTCGCCCGCGTGACGACCAGGCCTACGCCTGGCACGAGCTGGTGGCGGACTACCTGGCGATCCTTCAGCGCTATGCCGGCACGCGGAACCTCATCGTCGCCCACTCCTTTGGCACTGGCCTGAGCCTCAGCGCCTTGCTGGCCCGGCCGACGGTAAAGATCGACGCCGCGCTGCTGCTGGGCACTCAGCTGTATCGCCCACAGGTCAGTGGTGGTTTGCTGGCGTTGCCGGCCTGGATCCTGGAATGGCTGCGGCCGGTCCTGGCCAAGGGCTTTCGCGAACGCGCCTGGCATGCCACGGCCGACCCGGCGCTGGTGGCGTACGAAGAAAAACTCACCGAGCGCAACCGCCTGCATATGTTCAAGGCCCTGACCAAGAACGCCCAATGGCCGGACGCCGAACAGCTCCCCAGCCTGACCCTGCCGATCAGCGTGCTGGCGGGCGACAGCGATGGCCTCACCCCGGCCAGCGGTGGCCAGGCGTTGGCTGCGCACGTGCCGAATGCCGACTTCCAGGTGCTGGAGGCCTGCGGTCACCAGTTGATGCTGGAAAAGCCGGACGCGGTGCTGAAAGCATTCAACAAATTACTGGCAAGGGCCTTATAACTCAAAAACTTTTTGCTATGCCATTCAGCTATTGGATTGTTCATGAGGTAATGCATTTAATTCGGGACCTAACTCATTGTTGTACGGAATAAATCCGTGCCGTTGCGCGTAGTAGTGAGTCATCGTTCCGCCTTAGAGACTAGCCATGAGCAACCCAGCGCCCCTGATCCGCCTGCGCGATCTGTGCAAGACCTTTGGTGCCCAGCGCGCGCTGGATCAGGTCAGCCTGGATATTTACCCCGGCGAAGGAGTGGCCTTGCTCGGCGCCATGGGCGCGGGCAAGTCCACACTGGTGAAGATTCTCAGCGGCACCTTGGCCCCGGACAGTGGTGAACTGTGGGTCGATGGCCAGCGCCAACGTTTTGTTTCCCAATTGTCGGCGCGGCGCGTTGGCATTGTGGCGGTGCATCAGAACCCGGATGACGCCATCGCCCCAGGCCTGAGCGTGGCCGAGAACCTGCTGCTCGACGAACTGGGCCAACCCGACGCCGACTTTTTGCTCAACCGCAAAAGCCTGCTGCAACGCGCCCAAGCCATCGCCGCCGGGCTGGGCCTGGACCTGCCGCTGCAACTCCCGGTCGAGCGCCTTGGCCGGGCTGACCGCCACCTGCTGGTACTGGCCCGCGCTTTCGTACTGCAACCCAAACTGCTGATCCTCGACGAACCCACCGCCGCCCTGTCGGAACCCGACGCCGAACGCCTGCTCGGCCTGATCGACAGCCAACGCGCCCGCGGCGTGGCCATCCTCTATATCTCCCAACGGTTGTCCGACCTGCAACGGGTGACCAACCGCGCCATCGTCCTCCAAGAAGGCCGCCTCACCAGCGACATCAGCACCCGCCACTTGCCGACGGCGGCGTATACGCTGTTTGGCGATGTCGCCGAGCAACCCACGCTGACCCCGGATAAAGCCGTGGCGGTGCCGTTTCTGGAACGGTTTACCCGGGCTGGGTTTATTCGTAATCGGGCGGAGGGGAAGGCGGTGCAGGAGCAGGTGGTGGGGTTAGGCAGCGCTGATACGCTTATCGAAGTCGTGGATCCCGCCAAGACCACGCGTTCTTGATGCTTAACGTGCCGATGGCACAAACGCCACACTCCCATCCCCCCGCGCATGAAACAACCGCTCGCCATTGTCCGGCTGAGTCGTGATCACCTGATGATCCGCCGCCAGGTACGCCAGTGGCGTGGGGTCGTCCTTGGAAAACTGCGCGACGATGATCGTGCGCTGCGGGTCGAAGGTTTGGCCGCTGGTTTTTGCCAGCCAGGCCATGAGCGCCGCGCTATTGCCCTGGCGCGGGAAGTCTTGGGCTTCACTGACGTAGTAGAACGGCTTGCCACCGTTTTGCAGGTACATCGGCACCTTGTTGTCGACTTCCACCAGCACCATTTGCCACTGCGCCCACGGCGCGGTTTGGGTCGCTTGGGTTTGCACATCCACGGCAAATTGCGTCACACCGCCTTTGCCGTTGCTCCACGGGTAGGCCACGCCCAGGATCAGCAGCATCAGCGCTGCCGCCGCGCCGAATCCTTTGTACCAGCGAAGGCGGCTGGCGGGGTTGGCCAGCAGGCGCTCGCTCAGCCACCAGGCGCCGAGCAGTTGGGCGAAAGGCACCAGCGGCAGCACGTAGTAGCTGCGGCGGCTGCCGCTGGCGGTGAAGAACACGAATAACAGGCCCAGCCCCCACACCAGCCAGCGCACGTTGGGTGGGGCCTGGCGCCAGTGGCGCAGCGCCAGCCACAGGCCCAGCAGCCAGCAGGGCAGCCACGGCAGGGTGTAGGCGGGCAGGTAGATCAGGTAGGTGTAGATCGGGCCCATATGGTCGAAGGGGTCGAAGAAGCGCACCACGTTTTCGCGAAATACCAGCGCCAGGCCGCTCTCGCCATAGGTCGGCGCGCCGTAGCGGTGGGACAGCACGAACGGCACCGCGTACACCGCGCCGGCAATCAGCAGTGCCAGTAGCAGGCGCAGGTTGAGGTGGCGTTTGAAGCGCTGTTCGCTGAGCACATGTGGCAGCAGCACCAGGGCAGGCAGCACGAAGCCGATCAGGCCCTTGAGCAGCGAGGTCAGCGACAGCAGCAGGAAAAACACCGTGTAGCGCCACAGGCGCGTGTCATCCGGCCCGCGCCAGTACCACCACACGGCCGCCAGCACGCCGCATACAGTAAGGATGTCGGCCGTGGCCACCCGTGCCCAGAACAGGAAGTAGAAGGTGGTGGCCAGCATCCAGCCGGCAATCAGCCCGGTGCCTTTGCGAAACAGTTGCTCGCCGATCAGGTACACCAGCCACACACTCAGCCAGGCGCCGATCACCGAGGGCAGGCGCAGCGACCAAGGGCCCAGGCCGCCCAACAGATGAGCCGTGCCGGTGATCAGCCAGTAGGAGGGCAGGGGTTTGTCGTAGTACGGCCCGCCCTTGAGGTACGGGTCGAAATAATCACCGCTTTGCAGCATCTGCAAGGCGATGTTGGCCCAACGGGTCTCCGGGCCCCACAGGTCGCGGGCGCCTAGGCCGGTCAGCAGCAGCAGGGCGGTGACGCCCAGCAACAGCAGCAGGGCGCGGCGCTCGGTGTTGAACAGGCGCAGCATCATGGCAACGGCGGGTAGAGGATGAGTTGCAGGTAGCCCTTGGTATAGCGCGTGCCCCCCGGCGGCAGTTGCCCGGCTTCGCGCATCTCGCTGGTGCTGTTGACCCGCATCAGCACGCCGACCGAGCCGTGCTGGCGGGCGTCATTGAGCCAGGCCTGTACCTGGTCCAGTTCGACTTTGCGGTGCACGGCGCCGGCATATTGCAGGCCGTAACGCAGCTCGCCTTCGGTGTCATACAGCGTCACGTCGGCTCGTTGCAGGCGCCAGGCCAAGGCGCTGGCGCTGCCCAGTTCGTTGCTGAGCAGGGCGTGGGTTTGCTGCAGTTCGGGCAGGTGTTCTTGCACAAACTGGTCGGGCATTTCGTTATCGGTTACCTGTGCGGGCATGCCAGACGGCAGCAGCACCACCAACAGGCCGATGCCCAGCGCTGGCATTGCCCACAGCGTCAGCGGGCGCAAGGCTTGCAGCAGGTTGGTAAGGATCCACACCAGCAGCACGATAAAGGCCAGGGACAGGCTGAACATCTCGGCATGGCTGTTGCCGTACAGCGGTTTGGCGACTTGCAGGTAGATCAGGCCGACCATCGCCGCCATGCCGATCACAACGTTGAGCAGGCCATTGAGGCAGATGATGCGGGTGCGACTGGCGCTCACCAGGTCGCTCAGGGTATGCCCCATCAGCAACGCCAGGGGCAGCAGGCACGGCATGATGTAGGTGGGCAGTTTGCCGTTGCTCAGGCTGAACAAACCCAGGGGCAGCAGCAGCCACAGGGCCAGGAAGGTGATGGCAGGCTGGCGCTTTTCCTGCCAGGTGTTGTGCAGGGTTTTCGGCAGCAGTCCCATCCAGGGCAGGCACGACACGGCGATGATCGGCAGGAAGAACCACCAGGGGCGCACGTGCTGGGCGTCGTCTGCGCTGAAACGGCGGATATGTTCGTTCCAGAAGAAGAACCGCCAGAAGTCCGGCTCTTGCAGATGGATCGCCAGCACCCACGGCAGGCATACCAGCACTGCCACACCCACGGCCAGCGGGCCATAGCGCAGCAACTCACCCGCGCGACGTTGCCACAGCATGTACGGCACGGCGATCAACACCGGCAGCGCCCAGGCCAGGAAGCCTTTGGTCATGAAGCCCATGGCGCAGGCCAAGCCCAGCAGTGCCCAGGCGCCGAGACGGCCGCGTAAGGTGCGGCTGTCGAGGGCAAACCACAGCGCCACCAGGCTCAGGTTGACCCAGAAGGTGAATTGCGGATCGAGGTTGGAATACCCCGCTTGCCCGGCCACCAGGCCAAAGCTCAGGTAGAGCAGGGCACAGGCGAAACTTTTACGCGGGTCATTCCACAGGCGCCGGGCGATCAGGTAGGCCAGCAGCACGCTCAATCCGGTGGTGAGGGCCGAGGCGATGCGCACACCGAACAGGTTCTGGCCAAACACCGCCTGGCCAAGGGCAATCAGCCAATAGCCGGCGGCAGGTTTTTCGAAGTAGCGGATGCCCATGAAATGTGGCGCCACCCAGTTGCCGCTTTGCAGCATTTCCTGGCTGATCTGGGCGTAGCGGGTTTCATCCGGGATCCACAAGCCATGCAGGCCCAGTGGCAATAGATAAAACGCGGCGAATGCCAGCAACAATAAAGGCAGGGGTTTTAAACGGGTCATTAAAACGTCGCTCCTTGACGTTCAGTGGCACGAAATAGATAGGTTGAAGTCATAGCGCATAACAAGAGAACTTTCACTAAGTCACTGAAAATATTCATGACGTCCTTAACTAACAGGCACAACTAACCATGCCAGAAGATGGCTGTCGTTTTGCTGAACATGGGCGGTGGGGAAGTTTTACAGTTGTTTTAGCGAGACCGGCCAATCCTGGTTGTTCAGCAGGCCCAGAGTCTTGAATTTACCGTTGGGCAGGACCTGCACGAACAACGCGCTGCCGTACTCGGAAAAGGCGGCATGGGGGAAGCCAAGGGTCTTTTCGAAGTCGGCGATACAGCCGCTGTGGGTGACGAATACCAGGTTGCGTCCTGGGGTCTTGTGGCTGAGCAATTCTTCGCCCATGGCCGCGCCGCACACCGCTTGCTGGCCTGAGGTCAGCTCGTTTTTGCCAAACATGAAACGCAGGGTCTGGGCGGTGCGGATGGCTGGGCTGGCGAGTACGTCGCTGCCGGCCATGCCCAGTAAATTGAAGGACTTGCCGAGTTTTTCAGCTTGCTGGCTGCCGTTGATCGTCAGCCCTTCGACGGGGCCCAGGCACGGGTTGGCCGAACGGTCGCAGCGCTCTTCGTGACGCACCAGCACGATCACATCGCCGTCGCGCCACAATGGCAACACCTGGGACGTGAGCAGGCGATTGCCGACGCCCAGGTCCCGCGGCGACATGGGCCACATCAAGCTGCCAGTGAGCAGCAGGCCGATCACGGCGATGCCCAGCCAAAGCCTGGTCAGGCGCTTGAAAAAGGCCCGCGGCGAGCGCGCTTTGGTCAGGGTAAGGTCAACCACTTTATTCACCATGGGCACTGTCGGCAGTGTTGTATTAATTAGACGCAACGCAGTGGCGAATGCCCGTAGTGAGGCAGGAGGCTGTCACAGGGCTGCTGTCTTTTCGCTGAACACGTCGCGGTTAAAAGTTGCCAGGCGTGGCAACTAAAAAGTTGCCGACGAGTGACACATGGCCGGTAATTTAAAGTGCGCTGGGTTGGCGGCCGGTGAAATCCATGTGAAAAATTTGCGTGGCGTTGATCCACAGCCGTTATTCTCGATGACCGCCCCCAGACGAGTGTTGCCATGTTGCAGGTGCAAGGTGTTTTCAAGAGCTATGCCACGCCCCAGGGGCCGCTGGCGGTGTTGGCAGGCGTGGACTTGCACCTGGCACCGCGCAGCAGCCTGGCGTTGATGGGCGAGTCGGGCAGCGGCAAGAGCACGCTGTTGCACCTGGTGGCCGGGCTCGACCGGGTAGACGGCGGCCGCATCCAGGTCGGCGAGCGGCGCCTGGACCAACTCAGCGAATCCCAACTGGCCCATTGGCGCCGCACCGACATCGGCCTGGTGTTCCAGCAGTTCAACCTGATCGGCAGTTTGCGTGTCGACGACAACCTGGCGTTCCAGGCCCGTTTGGCAGGGCGTTTCGACCCGCAGTGGCAAGCGCAGCTGGTGGAGCGCCTGGGGCTTGGGGACTTGCTCAAGCGCTACCCCGAGCAACTGTCCGGCGGCCAGCAGCAACGGGTGGCGGTAGGCCGTGCCTTGGCGTCGCGGCCGGGGCTGTTGCTGGCGGACGAGCCCACCGGCAACCTTGACGAAGCCACCAGCGACGAAGTGCTGCAATTGCTGCTGGACCTGCTGCGCGATAGTCCCACCAGCCTGTTGATGGTCACCCACAGCCCACGCATCGCCGCGCGCCTGGACCGGCAGGTGGTGTTGCATCGCGGTCGTGTCGTGCCTGCGGACGGCGCTTGAGATGGCCGTGTTTTATTGGGCGTTGCGTGCGCTGCTGAGCCACTGGCGACGGCACCCCGTGCAGTTTTTCAGTGTGCTGACCGGGCTATGGTTGGCCACTGCGCTGTTGACCGGCGTGCAGGCGTTGAACAGCCAGGCCCGCGACAGCTATGCCCGTGCCAGCCAATTGATCGGCGGCGAACCTCAGGCCAGCCTCAGTGCGCCGGACGGTGCCAGTTTCCCCCAAGCGCTATTTGCCCAATTGCGCCGCGCTGGCTGGCCGGTGTCGCCGGTGGTGCAGGGGCGGGTGCAGCTCAAGGGGCATGAAGACGCGCGCGTGCAATTGATGGGCATCGACCCGCTGTCCTTGCCCGGCAGTGGCGCAGTGGCCGGGCAGCGTTTGAGCCAGGCGCAGATGCTTGGGTTTTTTACGCCGCCGGGGCGCACCTGGATTGCGCCGCAGACGTTGCAGGCCTTGGGGTTACAGGAAGGTCAGCAGCCGACGACCCTGAGTGGCCGCACGCTCCCACCGCTGCAAGCCCAGCCAGACATGGCGCCAGGGGTGTTGCTCACCGATATCAGTTTCGCCCAGCCGCTGCTGGACATGCCCGAGCGCCTGTCGCGCCTGCTGCTGGACAAGGCATTCGCCGCCACCCAGCCCACGCCTCCCGCTGGGCTGCACCTTAAGCAAGGTGAAGACAACAACCTCGCGCGCCTCACCGAAAGCTTTCACTTGAACCTCGATGCCTTGGGCTTTTTGTCCTTTGTGGTGGGGCTGTTTATCGTGCACGCCGCCATTGGCCTGGCCCTGGAACAGCGGCGCGGGCTGCTGCGCACGTTACGGGCGTGTGGGGTGAGCGTGCGTCTGCTGATCCTCAGTTTGGGCGTGGAGTTAGGTGTGCTGTCGTTGCTCGGCGGGGCACTTGGCGTGGCCAGTGGTTACTGGCTGGCCAGCCTGTTACTGCCGGATGTGGCCGCCAGCCTGCGCGGGTTGTATGGCGCTGAGGTTCCCGGGCAATTGAACCTGAGCCCGTGGTGGTGGGGGGCGGGGCTGGGCCTGAGTTTGCTCGGTGCCTTGCTGGCCGGTGCCAGCAGCCTATGGCGCGCGGCGCGCCTGCCGTTGTTGGCGCTGGCCAACGCCCAGGCCTGGCACGAGGCCCATGGGCGCTGGTTGCGGCGCCAGGGGTGGGTGGCTGCCGGGGCGTTGTTGATCGCGCTGTTGGCCCTGTGGCTGGGTGACAGCCTGGCCGCCGGTTTTGTGCTGATGGCCGCGTTGCTGCTGGGCGCGGCCCTGGGCCTGCCGGTGCTGCTCAATGGCCTGCTCAAGGCCGTGCTGGGGCGCAGCCGGTCGGTGCTCGGCCAATGGTTTCTCGCCGATTGTCGTCAACAACTGCCGGCCCTGAGCCTGGCGTTGATGGCGCTGCTATTGGCCCTGGCCGCCAATATCGGCGCAGGCTCGATGACCTCGGGCTTTCGTCACACCTTCAATCATTGGTTGGAACAACGCCTGACGGCCGAGCTGTACCTCAACCCACAGACGCCGGCCCAGGCTGAGCAGCTCGGCACCTGGCTGGCGGGGCAACCGCTGGTACAAACCGTGCTGCCCACCTGGCAGGTCGCCGTGCAACTGCAAGGCTGGCCGGCGGAGCTGTTTGGCGTGGTCGATGACCCCACCTATCGCCAACACTGGCCGTTGCTGGACGCAGTGAGCGCGCCTTGGGACCAGCTGCAGCACGGCGACACCCTGATGCTCAGCGAACAACTGGCGCGCCGGCTGGCGGTGAGTGTGGGCGATACGGTGCAGATTCCCACGCCGCAGGGTGTGTGGGCACCCAGGGTGGTGGGGATCTACGCCGATTACGGCAACCCCAAGGGGCATCTGTTGGTCAATGCCAAGCACCTGCTGGCCCGTTGGCCGACGCTCTCACCTGCACGTTTCAACCTGCGGGTTGCCCCGCCCGACGTGGCGCCGCTGGTGCGTGAAGTACAGCGTGTGTTCGCCCTGGATGACAGCCGCATCGTCGACCAACAGCAACTCAAGGGCTGGTCGAGCCAGGTGTTCGAACGCACCTTTGCCGCCACCGCCGCGCTGAACAGCCTTACCCTCGGCGTGGCGGGTGTGGCGTTGTTTATCAGCCTGCTGACCCAGAGCCAGAGCCGCCTCGGCCAACTCGCCCCGTTGTGGGCATTGGGCGTCACGCGTCGGCAACTGATGCTGCTCAACCTGGGGCAAACCTGGCTGCTGGCAGTGCTCACGCTGATCCTGGCCTTGCCCCTGGGGTTGCTGCTGGCCTGGTGCCTGGACGCGGTGATCAACGTGCAGGCCTTTGGCTGGCGCCTGCCGTTGCAGGTGTTCCCGTGGCAACTTGCCCAGTTGTTGGGGTTGGCGCTGTTGGCCACGCTGCTGGCCTCGGCCTGGCCGTTATGGCAGTTGTACCGCAGCCGTCCGGCTGACCTGTTAAGGACGTTTGCCCATGAGGATTAATACGCTGGGGTTCGCGCTGTTGCTGCTAGTGAGCGCGTGCGACAAAGCCCCCGCGCCCGCGGAGAGCTTCGCGGGGCTGGGCAGTGACGCGGCGGACTTTGCCCAAGTGGTGCCCGGCAAGGTCTTCAACTTTCCCGAGGACCATGGCCCCCACGATGGCTTTCGCATCGAGTGGTGGTACGTCACCGCCAACCTCAAGGACGCCGAGGGCCGTGTGTTCGGGGTGCAATGGACGCTGTTTCGCAACGCCCTCAAGGCCGGGCCGTTGCAAACGGGCTGGCAGGATTCCACCGTGTGGCTTGGCCACGCCGCCGTCACCTCCGCTACCCAGCACTACGCCGCCGAACGTTTTGCCCGTGGTGGCGTGGGCCAGGCCGGTGCCCAGGCAGCGCCGTTAAATGCCTGGATCGACGACTGGAATTTCGCCACCCAGCCCGGCGCCGCAAGCCCCCTGGCAGCGATGCAACTCAAGGCCAGTGGCGCGCAGTTCGCCTACGACTTGCAGCTGACTTCCAGCCGCCCATTGGTGCTGCAAGGCGACAAGGGCTACAGCCGTAAATCCGACCAAGGCCAGGCCTCTTACTATTACAGCCAACCGTTTTTTACCGCCAATGGCCGTGTGACCCTCGACGGCAAAACCTATCAGGTCAGCGGCGCTGCCTGGCTCGACCGTGAGTGGAGCAGCCAGCCGCTGGGTGCGAACCAGACCGGCTGGGACTGGTTCTCCCTGCACCTGGACCGGGGCGAGCAATTAATGCTTTTTCGTGTGCGGCAAACCGATGGCGCCGGGTATCTCACCGGTACTTGGATCGATGCACAAGGCCACACAGAGACGCTGCACAACGCCGATATCCAGCTTACCCCGCTGCACACTACGACTGTCGACGGCCGAAAAATACCGACGCGCTGGTCACTGAAAATTCCCGGCAAACAGTTGGATATCACCCCGCAGGCTGTCAACCCGAACGCCTGGATGAACCTGAGTATTCCGTACTGGGAAGGGCCGGTACGGTTTGACGGGGGCGAGGGGTATCTGGAGATGACCGGATATTAGCTAGGTAAAATTTCCTACAAAAACACTGGACATGCATACAGTTGTTGGCTAGATTCCATCCCAGGTGACCGGATGTCACCTGACCTTCAGTTTTTAACTATGGATGGATAAAAAATGAAATCGAAAAAAGCCTTTATGTTGGGCGCGGCCATGGCGGCTACCTGCTTCATTTCCGCCTTTGCCCTGGCTGGACAAACCCCTCAGAAACTCACTAGTGAGGCGGTCAAGCAGGCCGTGGACAAGGCGCTTAAAACCGGCGCAAAGCTGGACGCGACGAAGGTCTCGGCCAGCCTCAAGCACAAGCTCCAGGCGGCTAAGTCCGGGCAGTCCAAAGCACTCACCCAGTCGGCCAAGGCCGCGCCTTTCAATACGCCGGTCGATGAGTTGAAAAAGCCGGGCCAGGCCGAGTTGAAAAGTGCTGCGCTCGCGGCCTTTGAACCCTTGTTTCCCACCCTGGATACCAACACCCTCTACACCATCAACGGTGTCGCGCAGGGCGAGGAGTTCGCCTACCACTTCAACCTGCCACAGAATGCGCGGGTCCAGGTGCAACTGGTCGGCCAGAGCGTCGGCACCGATATGTCGCTGACGCTGTTCCAAGACGACGGCCAGGGCAACCTGAGTGTGGTGGGTTCCTCGGATGCTGCCGGCAATACCGATGAGTACCTCAACGGTGTGTTGCCCGCCGGTGATTACTACTGGTACATGGTGGCCAAGGTCGCCAACAACTCGCAGTTCAGCTTTGGCGTGGCGGTGGACACCAACATTGATGCCTACGAGCCCAACGACACGGCGCAGACCGCTTTTGTGCTGCCGGACTCGATGAACAAGGTCACCGGCAACCTTGATAACGCCAACGATGTCGATTACTTCGACTTCAAGGCGGTACGCGGCCAGAGCGTGAGCATGTACCTGGCAGGTGATGCCAATGGCAGCCGTGACCAGTGGATTTTCGATCGCTTCGATGGGGTCAACTGGGTCACTGTTCCAGCCGGTTCCACCTCCACCTACCCGAGTGTCACGCCGGGCACCACCGTGAAGGTGCGTGTGCGCGCCAACCCTGCCGTGGTGCAGGACCCGACCAAGCAATACCAGTTGAGCCTGGGCTCCTCGCCACGGCTGAATGCGTCGGACGTGAAGGGCGACAACATTGTGCGGGTGCCCGTCTCGGTATTCGCGTTGGCGACCCAGACGGCGCGGACGTTGAACTGGTCCACCAACTGGTCGGACTCCACGGGCGCACCGCTGTTGGGCGTGACGCCGGTGTTGCGTGTCGACAAGCGTTTTGACGGTGCCGAGTTCCACTGGGCTGATTTCAAGGCCACCACCAACAGTGCCGGTTCGTCCTTGGGCAGCGCCAATATTGGTGACTGCTTGGGCGATTACCGCGTGGTCATCCCGGACAGCAGCACCGGCGTGGCGTACAACTGGGACACCACGTTCAACTTCGGCGGCTGGCGCATCGAGCTGGACGAGTTCCCTGGGGTTGGGGTGGGGGGCGACAACGTTCAGTACGTGAGCCTGGGGCATATCTGCACCCAGAACATCGTCCACTGATGCGGTGTGGTAAATGAGAAGGGGCAGCCTGCATGGGCTGCCCTTTTTTTCGTCCGCGCGGTGTTACTGAGCGCTCAACGCCAACGACAACGGCAGGCGCGCCATGCTCTTACTCTTCAACGAGCCCAGGTACAACCAGTCGCCATACTCCCGGGCGGTGGTGATGGGGGAGTAGTTGCCCGGGCTGCCATCCTGCAAATTGGCGATCACGTTCCCCTTGGTATCCAGCCCCAGTACAAAGGCTTTGCGCTCTACGGGCTTGGGCACCACCATCAGGGCGCGCACCATCACCTTGCGCATCAGCGGGTAGCCGGCAAAGCCATCGAGCAACGGGTTGCGCGGCGAATACAGCGCCACCCAGAAGCGGTCCTGGCCGTTAAAGCTGAGGTTGTCCGGCAGGCCGGGCAGGTTGTCGATAAACAGGTCATGACTGCCGCTGCGCTCGCCCTTGAGCCAGTAGCGGCTGATGCGATAGGCGCCGGTTTCATTCACCAGCACATAGTTTTCGTCCGGGCCCAGGGCCACGCCGTTGGCGAATTGCAGTTGGTCCAGCAGCACTTCGGTGGTGCCGTTGCTGAAGTCATAGCGCAGCAGCCGGCCATCGCCGCCATGCTCAATCACCGCTTCGCCGTCCTGCCCGTAACCCCAGCGGCTGGACGCATCGCTGAAATACGCATAGCGCCCGCTGGCGTCCACGGTCACGTCGTCGGTAAAGCCGAATGGCACGCCGTTGGCGGCGGTGCTTAACGTGGTGAGTTGGCGATGCTCGTCCAGCGCCAGCAGGCCCTTGATGCCATCGGCGATGATCAGGCGCCCGTCCGGGTGCAACGCCAGGCCCAAGGGGCGCCCGCCGGTATTGGCCAGTACTTCCAGGGTGCTGCTGCTGGGGGAGGTGCGAATGATGCGCCCGTCATGCAGGCCACTGATCAAGTAGCCCTGGGCGTCCAGCACCAGGGCTTCGGGGCCGGCGATGTCCTGGGCGCCGATTTTTTGCACGGCCTTGAGCCGCAGGTTTTCCGCAAAGGGGCCGTCTTTCATCGACGGTGCCTTGGGCGGTGCCCAGTTCACCGGCTGCACTTTGGTGGGCATCAACAGTAAAAAGGCGACCACCGCCAGCAGCAGTACGAACAACAGATGACGCAGTTTTTTGGGACGGGTACTCATGACGATTCCTGGTTGTCGTTGTGGCTCGGTTCCCAGTGCAGGGTGCCGAACAGGTAGTCCATCAGGGGAAGAACAATATTGAAATTGCGCCCTTGCATCAGCTCACGGCGGTGATGCAAGGCGTGCAGCCGATGCATCTGCCGCAGCCACGGCAAGCGTGCCACGGGGTGCTCGGCAGGCAGGTGTTCACACGCGTGGAACACCTCGTACAGCAGGTAGCCAAGGAGCATGCACCCGGCAAACAAGCCGGCCACGTTGGGGCTCAGTTGCTTGAGCAGCCACCAGGCGGGCAGGGTGATCGCCAGGCTGTGCAGTACGATCAGCCAGGCCGGGAACAGGATCACGCGCCAGTCCCTGGGGCTGTCGTAGGTCATATGGCCAGGGGTGAAAAAGCTGTGGTGATCGCCGGTGTGACGCGCGTAGAACAACCGGGAAAGCGCATGTTTGTGATGGCCGAGGTGACGGTGTACCAGGTAGATGCAGAGGTTGAAGAACACCAGGGTCAGCGGCACGCTCAGCCATTGCACTGCACTGATCTGCGCGGTGGAGGACCAGGCCAGGGTGATACCGGCAATACCGTAGGCAAGTACGAAACCGGCGTGCAGCCAGGGGTTGTAATAGCGATGAACCTTGGCGCGGTAACGCTCACGAAAAGCCTCGGTGGGGTGTTGCATGGTGGGGCGCTCGGTGTTTTTTTATTGGAGCCTGAGCTTAGTTGGTGATGGGGAATCCGCGAGCTTTTTGCAGGCTCACCACAGAGCAATGTCGTTTTCGCCGCTTAGATGAGTGGGTCCCAACGCTGCGACCAGTCACTCTCGGCCTTGACCACCCCGCGCAGCAATTCCAACGCCTGTTGCAGTACTGCCGAATCCCGCGCCCGTGAGTACACCAGGTACGTGGGGAAGTTGAATTCCGGCGCCTTGGGCACGCGTTGCATCACTCCGCTGTCCAGGTAGCTCTGTACCACACGGGTGCGGAAGTAACCCGCGCCGCCGTTTTCCAATATGTACTGCAACGCCAATGGCCCGAGGTTGAAGCTCAGTGCGGCGCGGGCCTTGTCGGGCAGGGCGGTGTCATGTTGCTGGCGAAAGCCCGGGCCCCAGTCGATGTAGACGTAGGGATCAGGCTTGCTCGCCAACTGCACCAGAATCAGTTTCTCCTCCAGCACCTGCTCCACTTGCAAGCCAGGCCAGTATTGCGGTTGGAACACCAGCGCGGCATCCAGCACCCCCAGTTCCAACTGGCGCAGCAGGTAGTCGCCTTCGCGCACTTCAGTGCGCAACGCGTGGCCGGGGATATGCTCGCGCAGGGCCTGGGCCCAGCCGAGCATCAATGGGTTGCACAGGCTGACTTCACCGCCGATATGCAACACATTGCGATAGCCATCGGGCAGTGGCAGGTCGCGTTTGGCGGCTTCCCAGGTTTGCAGCAACTGGTTGGCGTATACCACGAACGCCTCGCCATCGGCGGTAAGGCGGGCACCGGCGCGGTTGCGCACAAACAAGGTGCTGCCCAACTGGCTTTCCAGGTTTTTGACCCGGGCGGTGATGGCGGTCTGGGTGACGTGCAGCTTCTCGGCCGCCGCCGCCAAGCTGCCGCAGCGGCTGATTTCGAGGAAGGTGCGTGCCAGTTCAATGTCCATGGTTACGGCTTCACGTCTGCGGGCCTGGCTCGCGCGAAGTAGACCGTGGCGGTGTCATCGGGGGTCTGGGCGGGTGCAGTGAAAAAGGGCTGGCCGGCCAGTGGGTCGGTGTGAGCGCAACCTTGCAAGCAGGCCAGCGCCAAGAAAAGACCTGTCCATGTGTGGGTTCTCGGCATGGCGAAACGACTCTGGAAACAGTGAGGCGGCGAGGATAGCACCGTCAGTGCACAGCTTGGGCATCGCTGCACACGGTCGAGCGTGGTGGCTTGGTGCCGTGTGCCAGGTAATCCCCCACCCACTGGCTCACGCAGGCGCTCACCCCGCTGAACGAAACCCCGTGGGCATAGGTGTCTTTGAGTTGTACGCGGCTGGCCGGGAAGGTCCGTTCGAACGCCCATGCGGCGCCGGTGGACGGGGCCTGGTCGTCGAATTCGGCTTGCACCATCAGCAAACTGTCGAGTTTGGCCAGCGCCTTGTGGGGCAACGGGCTGGCATTTTTGCGCGGCCAGGTGGTGCATTGGCGGGCTTCCTGGGCGCTGCCGGCGACGGGGTGCCGAGCGAGGGATTCTTCTTCCTTCTGTTGCCATATGGCTTCGCTGGAGTAGACCGAGTCGTTACACAAAATGGCGGTTTTTACCGAGTCGGCGGCCGACATCCGTAATGGCCCAGGTTTTGGCACGCTCGCCTGCAAGGGCTCGCGAACACGCTGCAACAGCAGGCTGAACATCAACTTGGCGCGCTCTTCGACCATTGGGTCCGGGCTGAACTGATGGGCCCTGGCCCGCGCTTCCAGGGCCAGGTCATCGCTGTTTGGGGTTTCCCGCAGCCAGCGGCTGAGCAGATGGGCGCCCATCAGCGCGGCCGGGTCGCTGTAGAAGCGGTTGTTGGAGCGCAACGCGGTGCGCACGCTTGGCAGTAACTCCATAAACACACGGCGCACGGCGGCGGGGCTGTCACCCAGTTGATACACCCCAGGGTCAAGGGCGGCGGGCTGGGCGACGAAACGCTCAAAGATTTTCTCCTTCTCACCGGCCACGATAAAGCTGGCGTGCTCGAAGGTAGATGTCCAATTGATATTGGAGTCCAACACCATGCGCCCCACATGCGCCGGGAACAGCCCGCCATACCAAGCCCCGAGCCAGGTGCCGTAGGCATTGCCCAAGTAGTTGAATTGCAACTCGCCCAATTGCTTGCGCACAAACTCCAGGTCGCGGGCGGTTTGTTCGGTGGTGATGTAGGGCGCCAAGGGATGGCTGGCACAGGCTTGGGCAATCAGCCGGGCGTTGTCGCGCACGGCGGCCAAGTTGGCTTCGCTGCGGTCTTCGCTGGCATCCCCTTGTGGCACCACAAGCCTGTCGGAGCGGCACTCCAGGCGTGACGCCGGTACGCTGCCCAACCCGCGCGGGGTGACTTCGATCACGTCATAGGTGTCGGCCAGCATGCGGTAGGTTTCGCCCCAGTCGGGTTGCCGGGCGTAATGCTTCCAGACCGAGGCCAAGTGCACGGCAAATGCTCCACCGGCATCCAGCCCAGGACCGCCGGGGTTGGCGAACAGGGCACCCTGGCGCGACAGTGGCTGCCTGGCGCCTACGCGGGTGATGTCGAAGCTGATGCTGCCGCGCTCAGGCGCGGTGTGGTCGAGGGGGGCGGTGACGATGCCGCATTGAGTACGTTCGACCACTTCCGGGTCCAGCCGGGCCAGCGCCGGTTGCGGGCAATCCAGGAACCATTCGATGCCAAAGGCAGAGGAGGGTGTTTCACTGTGGCCGATAGCAGGGTTGAGGGTGGTCAGCAGTACCAGGCATCGGAAGGCCCTGGCACGTGCAGTCGGGCGGGATTTCATCTGCAGTCCTGGTCAGTCGTGTGGGAAAAAGAAGCCACGGTTGTGGCTTCTTATTCGGAGCGACTTTTTTACCAAGGACCACGAGGGGAAAATGTAGGAGGACCAAACGGGGTTTGTATGAAACGTGACTTTCGTTTATCAGACGTCGGGCTTCCAGCCGCCCCCCAGTGCCTTGTACAACGCGATACTGGCTTGCAGGCGTGACAGCCGCAGTTGCACGTTCAAGTCCTGGGCCGCGTACAGGGTGCGTTGGGTTTCCAGCACCGTGAGCAGGTCTTCGGCCCCTGCCTGGTAGCGACTTTCGGCGATCTGGAACGCGGTCTGCGCCTGTTGCAGTTCTTCACTTTGCCACTGGCGCTGCTGGTCGAGACGCGTGATAAGGCTGAGGGCTTTTTCTACATCGGCAAAGCCGTTGATGATCGTGCCGCGATAGGTTTGCAGCAACTCGTCCTGGCGTGCCCGGGCCTTGTCGCGTTCGGCGCTTAAACGGCCGTTGTTGAAGATCGGCGCCACCAGCCCCGAGGTCAGGGTATAGAAAGGGCTGCGCAATATTTCGTTGGCCTTGTAGGCGCCGGAGCCAACGGTTGCTCCCAAGGTCAAGGTGGGCAGCATGGCGGCGCGGGCAACCGTCACATCGGCACTGGCTGCGGCCAATTGCGCCTCGGCCTGGGCGATGTCCGGGCGCTGGGTCAGCAGTTCGCTGGGTAGCCCCGCGCCGATGGTCGGCCAGGTCAGCGCCTGGAATGGCTCGGTGCCCAGGTCGAGGGTTTGCACCGGTTGGCCGAGGAGGGCGGCCAAGGTGATCTGGGATTCTTCGGCCACTTGCTGGGTCTGCGGCAGTTGCCGCTGCTGGCTGGCCACCAGGCTTTTTTGCTGGGCCAGTTCCAGGGCGGTGGCGGAACCGGCGTCGTAGCGGGTTTGCACCAACCCGAGCACATTGCGTGCATTGGCCAGGTTCAACTCGGCGATTTGCTGGCGTTGGCGGGCGGCCAGGGTTTGCGCGTAGCGGTCGGCCACGTTGCTGAGCAGGGTCAGCTCTACGGTGGCCTGGTCAAACTGGCTGGCCCGCAGGGTTTGCACGGCACTGTCGCGGGCGGCGGCGCGGCCTCCCCAGAAGTCGACTTCGTAGCTGGCAGTGAAGTTGGCGTCGTAGCTGTTGACGGTGTTGTTGCTTTCGGTGGCATCCAGGTCCGAGTTGCCGCTGCCTCGCAGCAGCCGTTCACGGCTGGCGGCGAGGTTGAACTTCACCTCGGGCAACAACGGCGCGCCGGCAATCACGGCGCTGGCCTGGGCTTGGCGCACACGGGCGGTGGCCGCCGCCACGTCGAAGCTGTCGCGGCGGGCCTGCTCCACCAGGCGATTGAGTTGGGGGCTGCCAAATTGCGTCCACCACTGCTGTTGGGTGGCCAGGGCATTATTGCGCACGGCGAATTGCCAGGCCGTCGGCGGCGCGATACCGCTGTCGACGGCGGGCGGGTTGCCGGTGCAGGCATTCAACAGCAGGCACAGGCTGAGGACGGACAGGAGCGAAGGGATGGATCGATTATTCACTGGTCAACGCCTTAACCGGATCGAGCCGGGCAGCTTTACGGGCCGGCATAAAGCCGAATACGACACCGGTGACCAACGCGCAACCAAATGCGCCCAACACCGCCACCAGGGAAAACTGCACCGCCACCTTTGCCAGCACCAATACGCCGCCCACCAACAAGGCGAGGGCGATGCCACACAGGCCGCCGACCACCGAGAGCATCACCGCTTCGGTGAGGAACTGGCGCAGGATGTCACGCTGGCGTGCGCCGGTGGCCATGCGGATGCCGATTTCACGGGTGCGCTCGCGCACGGTCATCAGCATGATGTTCATCACGCCGATGCCGCCCACCAGCAGCGAGATCGCGGCAATCGAGCCGAGCATCAGCGACAGGGTGTTTTGCGTGCGGGCTTCGGCCTGGATCATCGCCGCGTTGTTGGTCAGCTCATAGTCGTGCTTGCCGTTGTGCAGCTTGCGCATCAACTGGTTGATGGCCACTTCTGCTTCATGGACCTTGCGTGCATCGGCGGCGGCGATCACCACGTACTCGGGGTCGTAGCTGCCGAACAGGCGCACGCTGGCAGCGGTGTAGGGAATGGCGATACGGTCGTCGCTGTCCTTGTCGCCGGAGGTGGCGCCTTTTTCTGCCAGCACGCCGATCACCTGGAAGGGCACGTTCTCGATCAGGATGTACTGGCCGATGGGATTGACCGGGCCTTTGAACAGCTTCTCGCGGATGCGATGGCCGATGACCGCGACGGTGGCCCCGCTGCGTTCGTCAGCGGGTGTGAAGTAACTGCCTTCGACCACCGGCCAGTTGAAGATACCCGGAAAGTTGGTGTCATTGCCGCCTACATAGGCGATGTAGTCAAGGTTGCCATAACGCACGCCGGCCTTACTGCCGTTGACCGGCATGATGCGCTTGACCTGGGGCAACGCCGCCAGCGCCGCGACATCATTGAGGGTGACGATCCCTGGCGGTGTGCGCGGGTTAGGCGACGAACCACTCAAATACAGGATGTTGGAGCCAAACGCCCCCATCTGCGCCATGACCTGGCGCTTGCTGCCTTCGCCCACGGCCAGCATCACCACCACCGATGCCACGCCGATAATGATCCCCAGCAGGGTCAGCGCCGTACGAAAGCGGTTGATCCACATCACCCGCCAGGCGGCTTGCACCGCGTCCGCCAGTTCGGCCTTCCAGGCACCATTGTGTTCGGCGCCGTCGGCCAGGCGCTGGCGCAGGTCCACCGCTTGCAGCGCGCCGTTCGGGGCGGGTGGGGTAACGTCGTTGTGATGGGCCGAGTCGCTGATGATCTGGCCGTCACTGATTTCGATGATGCGGTTGGCCCGCGCCGCCACTTCGCGGTCGTGGGTGATCAGGATCACCACGTGGCCCTGGCTGGCCAGTTCGTCCAGCAGGGCCATCACCTCCTTGCCGCTGTGGCTGTCGAGGGCGCCGGTGGGTTCGTCGGCAAGGATGATATGGCCGCCGTTCATCAAGGCCCGGGCAATCGACACCCTTTGTTGCTGGCCGCCGGAGAGTTGGTGCGGGCGGTTGCTGGTGCGCTCGGCCAGGCCCAGGCGGGTGAGCAGGGCCTTGGCGCGAGCATGGCGTTCAGCGGCGCTGAGGCCGGCGTAGATCGCCGGCATTTCGACGTTTTCCTGGGCCGAGCCCGATGGGATCAGGTGGTAGCCCTGGAACACAAAACCGAATGCCTCGCGGCGTAGCCAAGCCAGTTCGTCGCTGTCCAGGTGGGCGACGTTTTCCCCGGCGAACAGGTAGTCGCCGACGCTGGGGCGGTCGAGGCAGCCAAGGATGTTCATCAAGGTCGACTTGCCCGAACCGGAAGCCCCGACAATGGCGACGAACTCCCCTGCATGGATCGCCAGGTCAATGCCGCGCAATACGTCAACCTGGGGGCTGTCGCCGCCGCCGTAGGACTTGCGGATGTTCTTGAGTTCGATCAGGGGCGTGGTCAACTCAACCCCCATTGCCGTCGGCCGGCCCGACCAGCAGGTGGTCGCCTTCGTTCAGGCCGTCGAGCACCTGCACCCGCAGGCGATCGCTGATGCCCAGACGCACTTCGCGCTCCTCGACACGCCCGTTTTCGGCCACTACGCGGGCGATTTGCTTGTCGGCGCTGCTGGTGCCGAGCAGGGCGGCGACTGGCGCGGTGAGGGCGTCCTTGACCGCGCTTGCAACAAAAAACACCTGGGTGGTCATTTCGGCCATCAGGGCGTTGTCGCTGTTTTCCACATCCAGCAGCACGGTGTACAGCACCACACGGCCGCTGCCGCTCTTGCTGGAACTGGTGGGGCTGCCGCTGCCTTGGCTGGTTTCGTTCAACGGTTTGGGCGGGATCGGCAGGATCTGGCGCACGGTGCTGGTCCAGCGCCGGTTGCCGCCGCTCAAGGTGGTGAAATAGGCAGTCATGCCCGGTTTGACGTGGCCGATGTCGGCCTCTGACACCTCTGCCCACACGGTCATCGGCGACAACTTGGCGATGCGCAGGATCAACGGTGTCTGTTGCTGCGCGTTGAGGGTCTGGCCGACCCGCGCGTCCACCGCTACCACGGTGCCGTCCATCGGTGCATAAATACGCGTGTAGCCAAGCTCCGCTTCGTCACTGCGCAGGCTGGCCTGGGCTTGCAGGATCTGCGCCTGGAACATGTCGACCCGGGCCTGGGTGGCGCTCAGTTCGGCCTTGGCGGTTTGCACGTCTTCCTCGCGGGTGGCATTGCCGGCCACCAGGCGTTGCTGGCGCTGGTACTTCTGGCGGGCCAGCTCATGCAGGGCTTTTTGCTCTTGCAACTGGGCCTTGAGGTTCTCGATGGCATAGCGGCTGGCGTCGAGCTTGGCTTTTTGTGTGGATGGGTCGATCTCCACCAGCAACTGCCCTGCCTTGACCTGGTCGCCAGCCTCGACGTGGATCTTCTGGATCTGCCCGGATGCCTGGGCGCCCACGTCCACATAGCGGCGTGGTTGCAGGGTGCCCAGGGCGGTGACGCTGCTTTCGATATTGCCCCGCGTCACCGTGACGGTGGTGAGGGTGTCGCGACCCGGTGGCAGCACCTGCCAGGCGGCAACGGCGATGACGGGTATCAGGCACGCGACACCTAGCAGGGCGCGTCGGGCAGGTCGAGGGCGTTTCATGCTTAGGTTCCAGCCAGGAAAGTTCGGAGCGCAGTCGCGCAGCTGACAGTTAAACGAGAGAATTGCCCGCAGATTTAGGCTGTTACACACCGTGTAACAGGTCGGCTACAGAAAAAAAACGACCGTTGGCGCAAGACTTCTTTAAAAGTAGATGAGAATTACTATAAATTGCACGAGCTCAAACTGCCATCACGCAACGGAATGAAATGTAGGAGCGAGCTTGCTCACGAAAAAACGCCAACGAAGACCCGGGAAATCAGGGTTAACGCGGCGTTCTTGAGTTTTTCGTGAGCAAGCTCGCTCCTACAGCATCTAATGCCGCCCTCCGGCGGTCGGGAGTCATGTTGGAAAACTACTATCGCGAGCTGGTGTGTTTCCTCAACGCCAAGCTGGGCAACCGTCAGGTGGCCGAAGATGTGGTGCATGACGCTTACGTGCGGATATTGGAGCGTTCCAGCGACGTTCCCATCGACCAGCCACGTGCGTTTTTGTACCGCACCGCGCTGAACCTGGTGATCGACGGCCATCGGCGCAACGCCCTGCGCCAGTCCGAGCCGCTGGAGGTGCTGGACACCGAAGAGCGCTTCTCCCCCAGTTCGCCCCACGCCAGCCACGACCAGGTCCAGCGCATGGAGATGCTTGAACGTGCGCTCGCCGAGCTGCCGGCGGCCTGCCGCGACAGCTTCCTGCTGCGCAAACTGGAAGGCTTGACCCACCTGCAAATCGCCGAGCGCCTGAGCATTTCCCGGGCCCTGGTGGAGAAACACATCGTCAATGCGATGAAGCATTGCCGGGTGCGGATGCGCGAGTGGGACGCCTACTGATCAGCGATCGGTTAAATTTTATTTCACTGTCCTCGTTTCCTATCAACACATGACCTGTTGTTCTGCCTTCAGGTCTCGAAGGTTTTCCCGCCCCAACGCCACGGGGCTTATCCAGAGGACACTGGAATGACACAGGCAATTGCTTCGCCCGCGGTTCACGACCTTATCGGTATCGGTTTCGGCCCATCGAACCTGGCGCTGGCCATCGCCCTGCAGGAACGAGAGAAGACCCAGGGCAAACTGGACGCGCTGTTTCTCGACAAGCAGGCTGACTACCGCTGGCACGGCAATACCCTGGTGACTCAGAGTGAGTTGCAGATTTCCTTCCTCAAGGACCTGGTGACCCTGCGCAACCCCACCAGCCCGTATTCCTTCGTCAATTACCTCAAGGCCCACGATCGCCTGGTGGACTTCATCAACCTGGGCACCTTTTACCCCTGCCGTATGGAGTACAACGACTACCTGCGCTGGGTGGCCGCACAGTTCCAGGGCCAGGGCCGTTATGGCGAGGAAGTGCTGGCCATCGAACCGATCCTGCACCAGCTGCAGGTCGAGGCGTTGCGCGTGATTTCCCGGGATGCCCAGGGTGAGCAGCATGTGCGCACCACGCGCTCGGTGGTGGTCAGCGCCGGTGGTACGCCACGAGTGCCAGCAGCGTTCAAGGGGCTCAAGGACGACAGCCGTGTGTTCCACCACTCCCAATACCTGGCGCGCATGGCACAACAACCGTGCGTAGAAGGCAAGGCCATGCGCATCGCGATCATCGGCGGTGGGCAGAGCGCGGCTGAAGCCTTTATCGACCTGAACGACAGCTACCCGTCGGTGCAGGTGGACATGATCCTGCGCGGTTCGGCACTCAAGCCGGCCGATGACAGCCCGTTCGTCAACGAAGTGTTTTCGCCGGCGTTTACCGACCTGGTGTTCCAGCAGGTGGGTGCCGAGCGCGAGCGCCTTGTTGCCGAGTACCAGAACACCAACTATTCGGTGGTGGACCTGGACCTGATCGAACGCATCTACGGGATTTTCTATCGCCAAAAAGTTTCTGGCATCGCCCGTCACGCGTTCCGCACCATGACCGTGGTGGAGAAGGCCGTGGCCGGCCCGCTGGGGGTGGAACTGACCCTGCGCAACAACGCCAACGGTGACACCAGCGTTCATCATTACGATGCCGTGGTGCTGGCCACCGGCTACGAGCGCCAGATGCACCGCGAACTGCTGGCACCTCTGGAAACCTATATGGGTGACTTCGAAGTCGCGCGCGACTATCGCATCGTTACTGATGAGCGCTGCAAGGCTGGTATCTACATCCAGGGTTTCAGCCAGGCCAGCCATGGCTTGAGCGACACCTTGCTGTCGATTCTGCCGATCCGTGCCGATGAAATTGCTGCGTCGCTGTATGAAAACGACCGTCACCGTGGCAAAGGCCGTTCGGTGCAAGACCTGCTGCTGGCCACTGCGAGCTGACAAGCTGCGCTTGTGACCCGGAGGGCTGCCTGATACTGTACAAAAAACCAGTATCGGTAGCCCCTCATGCAGTTGATCGAAAAACTCAGCATCCTCGCCGACGCCGCCAAGTACGACGCCTCCTGCGCCAGCAGTGGCGCGCCCAAGCGCAGCTCCGAGGGCAAGGCGGGGCTGGGCTCTACCGACGGCATGGGCATCTGCCACAGCTACACCCCTGATGGGCGCTGCGTATCCTTGCTCAAGGTGTTGCTCACCAACTTCTGTCTCTACGATTGCCAATACTGCGTCAACCGCCGCTCCAGCGACGTGCCCCGCGCGCGTTTCAGCCCGGAGGAGGTGGTCACCCTGACCCTGGATTTCTACCGCCGCAACTGCGTCAGCGGGCTGTTTCTCAGTTCCGGCATCATCCGTTCGTCCGACTACACCATGGAGCAACTGGTGCGTGTGGCGAAGCTGCTGCGCGAGGAACACGACTTTCGCGGTTATATCCACCTCAAGACCATTCCCGACGCCGACCCGGCACTGATCGCCGAGGCCGGGCGTTATGCCGACCGATTAAGTGTGAACCTTGAATTGCCCACCGAAGCCAGCCTGCAAACCCTGGCGCCGGAAAAAACCGTCGTCTCGATCAAGCAGGCCATGCAGACCATCTACACCGGCGAGCAGACGGTGCTCAATGAGCCGCGCGCGCCGCGTTTCGCCCCGGCTGGGCAAAGCACCCAGCTGATCATTGGCGCCGACGACACCGACGACAGCACCATTCTCCACGGTGCCGAGGCGTTGTACGGCAACTTCAAGCTGCGCCGCGTCTACTACTCCGCATTCAGCCCCATCCCCAATAGCCCGAAAAGCGTGCCCCTGGCCGCACCGCCGCTGATGCGCGAGCACCGTCTGTACCAAGCGGACTTCCTGCTGCGCAGCTATGGGTTCAGCGCCAACGAATTGTTTGAAGGCCCCGGCCACCTGGCCCTGGATATCGACCCCAAGCTGGCCTGGGCGCTGGATAACCGTGAAGTCTTTCCCCTGGACCTGAACCGCGCCGAGCCCACCTTGATCGCACGCATTCCAGGGATCGGCCTGCGCACCACCCAACGGTTGGTGGACCTGCGCCGCGAACGCAAGATCCGCTTCGAAGACCTGGCGCGCATGCGCTGCGTGCTGGCCAAGGCCAAGCCGTTTTTCATCACCAGCGACTACCACCCGCAACAGGCCGACAGCACCAGCGTGCTGCTGCGCGAGCAATTGCGCGACCGCCCGCAACCGCAGCAAATGGGGTTGTGGGGATGATCAGCCTGGAGTGCGACAACCTGTTCAGTACCTGGCGTGAGCAGGCGCGATGGTTGCTCAGCCATCAGGTCGACCCCAGCCAGGTCAGTTGGGGCGAGGCACAAGCCGCCGACCTGTTTGCCACCGATGAGCCCATCCCCGAGGGGCTTGGGCCGTTTCAGACGCGGGTGCCCAAGGCGTTGCTGGAGTTGCTGGAATCGGCGGCCTGTTATCACGGCGACCAGCGTTGGAGCCTGCTGTACGAAGTGCTGTGGCGTGTCAGCCATGGCGACCGCACGGCGATGCTGGCGGGAGACAAGTTGGGCAGCGAATTGCAGCGGCGCATCAAGCAGGTGAGCCGGGAAGCCCATCACCTACATGCGTTTGTGCGCTTTATTGCGCTGCCGGCTGAGGCAGGCCCTGAACTGCCCGAGTACGTGGCCTGGCATGAACCGGCGCACGACATACTGAAATCCGCCAGCCAGCATTTTGTCGGGCGCATGGGGCGCCATCGCTGGATGATCGCTACGCCCTTGGACGGGGTGTATTACGACGGCGAGCAGCTGATTCACCAGCGCGCGTGCCCCGCGGCATGGCGGCAACTGGCACAGAATGTCGAAGACCCCCACAGCGAGATGTGGTTGACCTATTACAGCCATATCTTCAACCCTGCGCGGTTGAACCCCAAGGTCATGGAAGGGCACTTGCCCAGCCGGTTCTGGAAGAATTTGCCGGAGGGTAAGTTGATACCGGGGTTGATCAGTGAGGCGCGGATGGGTAAGCAGAAGGATGGGCAGGCCACGTTGATTGGCACCAAGCCCGGTAAGCGGATCTCAAGCGGGCACGGTTAAAAATGTGGGAGCGGGCTTGCTCGCGAATGCGGTGGATCAGTCGAAATATCTTTGGCTGACACACCGCCTTCGCGAGCAAGCCCGCTCCCACACAAGCCCGCTCCCACAGGGGTTATGCAGTGTTTGGTTAATTGCCTTTCAGGCCAGCTCTGTGGCGGTGTTCTTGACCACCGCCAACTCCGGATGCGCCACCAACTTATCAATATGCAGTTCATCATTGTTCAACCAGGTCTCCGTCAGCACCCGGTAATGCTCCATATCCCGGCAACGCATGCGCAGGCTGTAGTCGAACGGCCCGCTGATCAGCTGGCACTCGAACACTTGCGGGCAAGCCTTCACACACGCTTCGAAGGCCTTTTGCGCCGAACGCCCGCTTTGATTGGACAAGGCCACCAGCACCAACAGCGACAGCCCCGGCGAGACCATCTGCACATCGATGATCGCCCCATACCCACGGATCACGCCGCGTCGTTCCAGCTTGCGCACCCGTTCCAGGCAGGGCCTGGGCGTGAGGTGCACCAGCGAGGAGAGCTTTTCGTAGGTGATACGCCCCTGGTGGCGCAGCACTTCGATGATGGCTTCATCGATGCGATCCAGCGCAGGGGAAGAATGGGGTCCGTTGGCCTTGGTATCCATGGGTTCACTTCAAACGGTTGGAAAGAAATTGCTGCAAGCGCTCGCTGCTGGGGTGGTCGAGGATCTCGGCGCCGCCTTGTTCCTCGACCCGGCCCTGGTGCAAGAACAGCACTTGGCTGGACACCTGGCGGGCAAAGCCCATCTCGTGGGTGACCATCAGCATGGTACGACCTTCCTCGGCCAACGTCTGTATGACTTTGAGGACTTCTCCTACAAGTTCTGGGTCCAGCGCCGAGGTGGGTTCGTCGAACAGGATGATCTCCGGTTCCATGGCCAGTGCGCGGGCAATCGCGACACGTTGCTGTTGGCCGCCCGACAGGAAAGCCGGGTACTGATCGGCCACGCGGCCCGGCAGGCCAACCTTGTCCAGGTACATGCGCGCGCGTTTTTCCGCTTCGGCGGCGCTGACGCCCAACACCCGGCGTGGCGCCAGGGTGATGTTTTCCAGCACGGTCATGTGGCTCCACAGGTTGAAGTGCTGGAACACCATGGCCAGGCGTGTGCGCAGGTTTTGCAGTTGGGCCTGGTGCGGTGCGCGGGTGCCGGCGCGGCCTTGCTGCATTTCGATGCTGATGCCGTCCAGGGTGATGACCCCGGCGTCCGGTTGTTCGAGGAAATTGATGCAGCGCAGCATCGTGCTTTTGCCCGAGCCGCTGGCGCCGATCAGACTGATTACATCGCCATTGCGTGCATTGACGGATACGCCCTTGAGCACTTCGTGTTCGCCGTAGCGTTTGTGGATGCCTTCGACTTGTAGCTTGACGGTGGCGGTGGCGGGTTGGGCAACGGGTACATCAACAGGGTATGCGGCCAGGGCCTGCGCGGACTGATTCATGGGTTAGCCTCGGGTAGGAACAAGAAAACGCATCCAGCGACGTTCGGCCAGTCGAAACAGGCCCACCAGTGCAAAGGACAGCAGCATGTACAGCAGGGCGGCGATGCCGAAGGCCTGGAACGTGAGGAACGTCTCGGCGTTGGCATCGCGGGCCACCTTGAGGATGTCGGCGACGGTGGCGGTAAACGCCAGGGATGTCGCATGCAGCATCAGGATCATTTCATTGCTGTAGGCCGGCAATGCCCGCCGCAGCGCCGCCGGAATCACCACAAACAGGTTCAGCCGCCAGCCGTGCAGGCCGTAGGCACGGGCCGCTTCGATCTCGCCGTGGGGGATATTGCGGATTGCCCCGGCGAAAATTTCCACAGTGTAGGCGCAGGTATTGAGCACAAAGGCCAGCAGGGTGCAGTTGAGCGCATTGCGGAAAAACTGGTTGAGCAGGGCGTTGTCCTGCACCACCTCCAGGCTGTACAGCCCGGTGTAGCAAATCAGCAATTGGATATACAGCGGCGTGCCGCGAAACAGGTAGGTATAGACCTCCACCGGCCAGCGCAGCCAGAAGTGCTCCGACACCCGGGCCAGCGCCAGGGGAATCGACAGAACAAAACCGAATACCACCGAGACAATGAACAGCCACAGGGTCATGGCCACGCCAGACACCCCCGCACCGTCACTGAACAAATAGGCCAGGCCGTATTGCTGGAACAGTTCGATCATCGCGCCATCCCCTTGATGCCGAGGTTGTAGCGCCGTTCGAGGCGCTTGAAGATGCGGTTGGACAGCGTAGTGATCACCAGATAGACCAGGCCCGCGAGGATCAGGAAATACAGCGGCTCGTTGGTGGTCTTGCCAGCGTTTTGCGCGGCTTTTACCAGGTCCGACAGGCCGATGATCGACACCAGGGCCGTGGACTTGAGCAACACCAGCCAGTTATTGCCCAGGCCCGGCAGGGCAAAGCGCATCAGTTGCGGGAACAGCACCAGGTGAAAACGCTGCCAGCGGCTTAACCCGTAGGCGGTGGCCGCCTCCAGTTGGCCGGCCGGTACGCTGAGGATCGCGCCACGGAAGTTTTCGGTGAAATACGCGCCGTAGATGAAACCCAGGGTCACCACCCCGGCGGTGAACGGGTCGATTTCAAAGTAATCCCAGCCGGCGATTTCACTGAGGTCGTTGAGCCACAGTTGCAGGCTGTAGAAGATCAACAGGATCAGCACCAGGTCCGGCACGCTGCGGATCAGCGTGGTGTACAGCGTGGCCGGCAGCCGCAGCCATTTGGCGCTGGAGAGTTTGGCGCCAGCGGCGATCAGGCCCAGGGCCAGACTCAGGGCCAGAGCGAGGAACGACAGCTTGAGTGTCATCCACGCGCCCTGGGCCAGCATGGGGCCGTAGCCTTGCAGGTTGAGGAGTTCGTTCATGGGGAAAATCTCTAAAGGGCGTAACAACCCTTGCAGAAGCCGGCTTGCTGTGGCGAGGGAGCTTGCTCCCGCTGGGGCGCGAAGCGGCCCCAAAAGCTTGCGGGCGCTGCGCACCCGAGCGGGAGCAAGCTCCCTCGCCACAAAAGCGGGCGCCTACAAGTGTGAGGCGTTGGCATCACTCGTTGTAGATGTCCTGATCACCAAAGTATTTCTTCTGGATCTCGGCATAAGTCCCATCCGCCTGCACCGCCGCAATGCCCTTATTGATCAGCGCACGCAGTTCCTGGTCGTTCTTGCGCAGGCCCATGGCGATGTCCAGCGGCAAGGTCGGGTCTTTGAAGGCCGGGCCGGTCTTGAAGTCGGCGCCTTCGGGCTTGGACAGGAAGTTCAGTTGGGCTTCGAGCTTGTCGGTGAGGGTGGCGTCGAGGCGACCGTTTTGCAGGTCGGCGTAGTTCTGGTCCTGGGACTGGTACGCCTTGATCTGCGCGCCGAGCTTGGCCAGGTGTGCACGGGCATAAGCTTCCTGCAACGAGCCTTGCAGCACGCCGACTTGCTTGCCTTTCAACGACTCCGGGGTGTCGCCGAAGTCAGCGCTCTTGCGGGTGATCACCGAAGTGGGGCTGAGGAACAGACGGTCGGTAAAGTCGATGATTTTTTCGCGAGCCGGGGTCACGGCCATGGACGACATGATCGCGTCGAACTTGCGTGCGCGCAGGGCCGGGATCATGCCGTCGAATTCGTTGTGCACCCAAGTGCATTTGACTTCGAGCTTGGCGCAAATAGCGTTGCCCAGTTCGATATCAAACCCTTGCAGGCTGCCGTCGGCGGCGACGGACTCAAAGGGAGGGTATTCGGGGAATACGCCGAAGCGGATTTCCTTCCACTCCTGGGCGTGGGCGGCGGTGGCGCACAGTGGCAACAGCAACGCAGCGAACAGTGATCGCAATGGAGTCATGGTGTGGTCCCTATATTTTGTAATTGATGTCAGGGGCAGTAAAAGCGTTGAAACAAATCGTTTTTGTTGGGGGAGAGAATGCTTCAAGGGGGTGCGTTTTTTGTGTCGTTTACCCCTTGCCCAAAGCGCGAATTGCGCTGTTAAAACCAGCAATGCAGCGGGATCGGCTGTGACACCCGCGAAATCGGCTTTTCATTCGTGGGAAACTGGCCTGCCGCAAGCGCAAAGCGGCAGGCCAGAGGGGTCTCAGGCGCGCTTTTTCTGCTGTACGGGCGGCTGTTGGGCCAGGCGCGCAAACAGGTCTTTCGGGTCCGCCAGGTCTGGCACCAGTTCCAGCTCGCTGCCCACATCCAGGGCCTTGGCCACGTCCAGTACGTAGCGCAGGGCCGAGTAGTCTTCGATGGCAAACCCCACCGAATCGAACAGGGTGACTTGGCGCGCATTCTCGCGGCCGGGTTGTTGGCCGTTGATCACTTGCCACAGCTCGGTGACGGGCGAATCTTCAGGCATGTGCTGGATTTCACCTTCGATACGGCTTTGTGGCTCGTACTCGACGATCACCCGGGCACGCTCGACGATACGTCGGTCCAGCTCGGTCTTGCCGGGGCAGTCGCCGCCGACGGCATTGAGGTGCATGCCGGGCTCGATCATGTCGTCGGTGAGAATGGTGGCGTAGGCCTTGTCGGCGGTGACGGTGGTGACGATATCCGCACCTTTGACCGCTTCGGCCACGCTGGCGGCCAGAATCACCTTGATCGCCGGGAACGCCTTGAGGTTGGCCGCCAACTTGGCGGTGGCCTTGGGGTCGATGTCGAACAGGCGGATCTCATTGATGCCAAGCATGGCATGGAAGGCCAGGGCCTGGAATTCACTTTGCGAGCCGTTGCCGATCAGCGCCATGCTGCGGCTGTTGTCGCGGGCCAGGTAGCGCGCCACCAGGGCCGAGGTGGCGGCGGTGCGGATCGCGGTGGTCAGGGTCATTTCCGCCAGCAGCACGGGCTTGCCGGTGTCCACATCGCCCAGGGCACCGAAGGCCATCACGGTGAGCATGCCGGCCTGGGTGTTTTTCGGGTGGCCGTTCACGTACTTGAAGGCGTACAGCGAGGCATCCGACACCGGCATCAGCTCGATCACACCATCGGGTGAGTGGTTGGCCAGGCGCGCGCATTTTTCAAAGTCCTGCCAGCGCAGGTAGTCGGCGCGGATGTACTCGGCCATCTCGGTGATGCAGGTGTGCAGGCCTTTTTGCGAGACCAGGTAGCTGAGGTCGTTGACGTCGATATAGCGGGTCATGGCAAGACTCCTTATTGAAATGAGGGACGGGCCGGCAGGTGGACTTCTGCCAGCATGCAGCGGGCACTGCCGCCGCCGATGCGTTCGATGTTGTCGATATTCACTACCACCGGCCGCGTGTGGCGTTCCACATGCTGGCGTTGCGCCGGTTGCAGGGCGCCCCAGGCGCTGGCCGACATCACCAGCAGCGGCTGGCCGTCGCGGTCGTGCACTTCAAGCATGTTGCCGGCGAAAGCTTCGAGCTGGTCGAAGTCGAGGGCGAGGATGTCTTTGCCGGTGTCGCGCAGGGAGCGTTCCAGGGTGCGGCGCTCATCGCCATCGGGCAGGGCTTGCAGGCACACCACCGAGAGGTCGCGGCCGACGCTCATCATCACGTTGCTGTGGTAGATCGGCGCGTGGTGACGGTCGACGGCGTGGAACACGCAGAGCTGGTAGTCGAGGCGTTCGGCGAACTGGCGCAGGGCGTCGTGGTGGGTGCGCCCGGAGTGGCAGGCGTAGCTGATGCGGTGCTGGCGGTCGAGCACCATGCTGCCGGTGCCCTCAAGGAAAATGTTCTGTTGTTCCAGGTGGCTCAGGTCGATGGTGCTGTTGATCGCAAAACGTTGTTCCAGCACTTGCAGCACGCCTTTATTGCGTTCCAATCGACGGTTTTGGCCTTCCATCGGGTACAGCACCAGGCTGCCGTCGGCGTGGCTGCTCCACCAGTTGTTGGGGAAGATCGAGTCGGGGGTGTGGGGCGCCGGTGTGTCTTGCACCACCAGTACTTCGACGCCGTGTTGGCGTAGGGTGTCGACGTAGCCGTCGAATTCTTCCAGCGCTTTGTGCTGTGCCGCGAGGGGGTCCAGGGGCTGGCGCTGGAAACGGTTGTTGATTGCGGTGTCCGGGTTGAAGGCGAAGCGCGCCGGGCGAATCATCAAGACGGTGTTGGTGGTTTGCATGGGTGCACGGGTCCATGGGGTTGGGCTGTGGGGCTATTTTGTGCGGTATGGCCGATGAATCCCGGCTGAAACAGCGAGGTGGGTCAGCCGGGAAAGCTGAAAGGGGCGGTCGCGCAGCCGAATCGGCTGCTGGCTTTGGAATGCGGTCAAAAATGTGGGAGCGGGCTTGCTCGCGAATGCGGTGGATCAGCCAGCTCATCTGTTACTGACACACCGCATTCGCGAGCAAGCCCGCTCCCACATTGGTTCTGTGCCGGGTTTTAGAGATCGGACTCTTTCACCACCCTCACTTTCCCCGCATCCAGCGCATACGCAGCATCCGCCAAGTCATTGTTGACCGTCTCCACCTTGAGCGTGCCCGTCACCCACAAGGGCGTGTAGATATCATCCAGCTTCAGCCCCTTGGGATACCGCACCAGCACCANTGCCTACCGCCGTTCGTCTCGCCCAACCCGTCGATGCCGAGGGCATCAGCCAGGTCATCCTGGCGGCCTTGCACAGCAGCAACGCCCAGGATTACCCGGCAGATGTGATCGCCCGTGTGGCAAGCAACTTCACCCCCGACGCGGTGCTGGCCTTGCTAGCGCGACGGGTGGTGCTGGTGGCGGTGCAGGACGAGGTGATCGTGGCTACGGCGGCCTTGGACGCCAACGTGGTGCGTTCGGTGTTCGTTAACCCGGCATTGCAGGGGCGGGGGATTGGGCGGTTGTTGATGGCCGACATCGAGTCCCGTGCTCGCGAAGCGGGCGTCACGGTGTTGAGCGTGCCGTCTTCGCTGACCGCCGAGCCGTTCTATACCAAGCTGGGGTTTCACAGCGTGCGCGACGTTTACCATGGCAATGAACGTACGCTGGTGATGGAAAAGGCGTTGCTGTCGCGGCATCCCATTGGGCTGTATCGCGACCGTCAGCATCGCGCCCAAGTGGTGGTGCTGTGGCAGCAGGCCTTTGGCTATGACACGGCCCATAACCTGCCGAGCTTGGCGATCGACAAGAAGCTTGCCGTCAATGACGGTTTGTTCTTCGTGGCAACGGACAAAAAGACCGTGATCGGGACGATTCTTGCCGGCTACGACGGCCATCGCGGCTGGCTGTACTCAGTCGCGGTGCACGCCGATTATCGGCGCCATGGCTTGGGGTCTTCGCTGGTGCGGCATGCGGAGCAGGCGTTGACGGCATTGGGTTGTATGAAGATCAACCTGCAGATCACCAGTGGTAATGACGCGGTGACGGGGTTTTACGAGGCGTTGGGGTATGGGGTGGAGCCGAGGATCAGCATGGGCAAGAAGATTGCCGAAAACATTCCCCAACCCTGAAAACACAGGAGATCAAATGTGGGAGCGGGCTTGCTCGCGAAAGCGGAGTGTCAGTCAATACAGCTGATACTGACAGACCGCTTTCGCGAGCAAGTCGAATCGTCGCACCGCCGCTCCCACACAAGCCCACTCCACATTCAGTTATGGGGTGTTGCGGTTAGACCTTAACGATCCAATCCTCTGGCGCTTCAACATCACCGGTCTGCACACCCGTCAGCTCTTTGTAGAGCTGCTGGGTGATCGGGCCCACTTCGGTTTCGCTGTGGAACACGTGCAGCTTGCCGTTGTACTGGATGCCGCCAATCGGCGAGATCACCGCAGCGGTACCGCAGGCGCCGGCTTCCTTGAACTGGTCCAGCTTGTCGATGAACACTTCGCCCTCGGTCACTTTCAGGCCCAGGCGGGTCTGGGCCAGTTCGATCAGCGACAGGCGGGTGATGCCTGGCAGTACCGAAGGCGATTTCGGCGTGATGAACTGGTTGTCGTGGGTGATCCCGAAGAAGTTGGCCGAACCGACTTCTTCGATTTTCGAATGGGTCATCGGGTCCAGGTAGATCGCATCGGCAAAGCCGGCTTTCTTCGCTTCCGAACCTGGCATCAAGCTGGCGGCGTAGTTGCCACCGACCTTGGCGGCACCGGTGCCTTGTGGCGCGGCGCGGTCGAAGGTGGAAATCTGGAAGTTGTGGGGCACCAGGCCGCCCTTGAAGTAGGCACCGACCGGGATCGCGAACACCGAGAAGATGAACTCCGGTGCGGTACGCACGCCGATGTTGTCACCGGTGCCTATCACGAACGGGCGCAGGTACAGCGCGCCGCCACTGCCGTACGGCGGGATGAAGCGCTCGTTGGCCTTGACCACTTGTTTGCAGGCATCGATGAACGCGTCGGTTGGTACATGCGGCATCAGCAGGCGTGCGCAGCTGCGTTGCATGCGGGCGGCGTTCTGGTCCGGGCGGAACAGGTTGATTGAGCCGTCCTTGCAACGGTAGGCCTTCAGGCCCTCGAAGCACTGCTGGCCATAGTGCAGGGCAGTGGAGCCCTCGCTGATGTGCAGCACGTTGTCGTCGGTCAGGGTGCCGTCTTGCCACTCGCCGTTTTTCCAGACCTGGAGAAAGCGTTTGTCGGTCTTGATGTAGTCAAAGCCCAGCTTGTCCCAATTGATGCTTTCGTTACCCATGACACCCTCTATCGTTGGTCAAGTCGGTTTTTTTCTGAATGGGCGCAACAATACTTCATTCTTGCTTTGTGTGGGAGCGGGCTTGCTCGCGAAAGCGGGGTGTCAGCCACTGAATTCATGACTGACAGATTGCATTCGCGAGCAAGCCCGCTCCCACAGGGGACAGTGTTCTTACAGGTGCAACGCGTGGCCCAAGGCTCTTAACGCCGCTTCCTGCACGGCTTCGCCCAAGGTCGGATGGGCGTGAATGGTGCCTGCCACATCCTCCAGGCGCGCGCCCATTTCCAGGCTTAGGCCGAAGGCGGTGGACAGCTCCGACACGCCTGCCCCAACGGCTTGCCAGCCGATGATCAGGTGGTTGTCGCGCCGCGCCACCACGCGCACGAAGCCGGTTTTCGACTCCAGGGTCATGGCCCGGCCATTGGCCGCGAACGGGAAGCTCGACACGATGCAGTCCAGGCCCGCGGCCTTGGCCTCATCCGGCGTCTTGCCCACCACCACCAGTTCCGGGTCGGTAAAACACACCGCCGGGACCGCCGCCGGGGCAAACTCACGGGCCTTGCCGCTGATCAGTTCGGCGACCATTTCACCCTGGGCCATGGCCCGGTGCGCCAGCATTGGCTCGCCGCTCAGGTCGCCGATGGCCCACACGTTGCGCATGCTGGTCTGGCAGTGGTTGTCGATCTTGATCGCTGCGCCGTTCATCGTCAGGTTCAGCGCTTGGAGGTTCCAGCCCTGGGTATTGGGTTTGCGACCAACGGCCACCAGCACCTGATCGGTGGCCAATGACAAGGTGTCGCCATTCGGGTCACGCACTTGCAGGTGACCATCGGTGAATCCGGTGACGCTGTGCTTGAGGTACAGCTTCACGCCTAGTTGTTTGATGGACTCGTTTACCGGTGCGGTCAGTTCGGCATCGTAGGCGGGCAGGATGCGATCCTGCGCCTCGACCACACTGACCTCGGCCCCCAGCTTACGGTAGGCAATGCCCAACTCCAGACCGATATAGCCGCCACCCACCACGATCAGCCGTTTAGGCACGCGGGTTGGCGCCAAGGCTTCGGTGGACGAAATGATCGGCCCGCCAATCGGCAACATCGGCAGCTCGACGCTCTTCGAGCCGGTGGCCAGCAGCAAGTGTTCACACTGGATGCGTTGGTCGCCTACCTCGACGGTCTTGCCGTCTACTACCTTGGCCCAGCCGTGGATCACCTGCACCTTGTGCTTTTTCAACAACGCCGCAACGCCGGTGGTCAGGCGGTCAACAATGCCGTCCTTCCATTCCACGCTCTTGCGGATGTCCAGCGTGGGCACGTCCACTTCGATGCCCAGTTGGGAGCCTTGGCTATGGTGGATGGTTTGCTGGAACTGCTCAGCCACATGGATCAAGGCCTTGGACGGGATGCAGCCGATATTCAAACAAGTGCCGCCCAGTGCCTGGCCTTCCACCAGGATGGTCGGGATACCCAGCTGGCCGGCACGGATCGCCGCCACATAACCGCCAGGGCCGCCGCCGATGATCAGCAGCGTCGTATTCAAAGTCTGAGACATGCCTTACTCCAGAAACAGGCTGGCAGGTTGTTCGAGCAAGCCGCGAATGGCCTGGATGAATTGCGCCGCGTCCATGCCATCGACCACGCGGTGATCGAACGAACTGGACAGGTTCATCATCTTGCGCACCACGATCTGGCCCTTGATCACCATGGGCCGCTCGACAATGCGGTTGACGCCGACAATGGCCACCTCCGGCAAATTCAGTACCGGCGTGCTGACGATGCCGCCCAACGCGCCCAGGCTGGTCAAGGTAATGGTGGACCCCGACAACTCATCGCGGCTGGCCTTGCCATTGCGCGCGGCAGTCGCCAAACGCGCGATTTCCTCGGCATTGCCCCACAGGCTGCGGGCTTCGGCGTGACGTACCACCGGCACCATCAAACCCACGTCGCTCTGGGTGGCGACGCCCACATGCACCGCGCCCAGGCGCGTGATGACTTGGGCTTCGTCGTCGTAACGTGCGTTGATCTGCGGGAAGTCCTTAAGCGCCACGACCATGGCACGCACGATAAACGGCAGCAGGGTCAGCTTGCCGCGTGTGGCGCCGTGTTTTTCGTTGAGGTGCACCCGCAGCTCGTCGAGGGCGGTGACGTCGATTTCTTCTACATAGCTGAAATGCGCGGCGCGGCGGGTGGCGTCCTGCATGCGCTGGGCAATCTTGCGGCGCGTGCCGATCACCGGGATCTGCTCTTCGGTAGTGCGTTCAGCGTAAGGGTTGGCGGTTGCCGAGGCCTTCGAGGTGCCTTGCTGCAGGTAGGCGTCGAGGTCTTCGTGCAGGATTCGGCCGGCCGGGCCAGTCCCCTGGACCAGGCGTAATTGAATGCCGGCATCCAACGCATGCTTGCGCACGGCGGGGGAGGCCAGTGGGCGTTCATCGGTTTCGCGCGATACAGGGGCCGGCTTGCTTTCAACGATTACCGGCGCGGGCTTGGCTTCGACGACAGGCGCAGCCTTAACAGGCTCCGCCACCACCGGCGCATCCTTGGCGTTCCCTGCACCTTCCACTTCAATACTGATCAAAATACTGCCCACGGCCATGACCTCACCCGGCTCACCGCCGAGGGAAATCACCTTGCCGTGCACCGGCGAGGGAATGTCCACCATCGCCTTGTCGGTCATCACATCCGCCAGCACTTGGTCTTCGACGACCATGTCGCCGACCTTCACATGCCACACCGACAGTTCAACTTCCGCGATGCCTTCGCCAATGTCCGGCATCTTGATAACGTGCGTGCCCATTCAGACCTCCATAACCCGTTTCAACGCCGCGCCCACACGGGACGGCCCTGGGAAATACGCCCACTCTTGCGCGTGGGGGTAGGGGGTGTCCCAACCGGTCACGCGTTCGATCGGCGCTTCCAGGTGGTGGAAGCAATGCTCTTGCACCAGCGCCACCAACTCGGCGCCAAAGCCGCAGGTACGGGTGGCTTCATGCACCACTACGCAACGGCCGGTTTTTTTCACGGATTTAACGATGGTTTCCAGGTCCAGCGGCCACAGGCTGCGCAGGTCGATGACCTCCGCGTCGATACCGGTTTCTTCGGCGGCAACCTGGGACACATACACGGTGGTGCCGTAGGTCAGCACGGTCACGGCCGAACCCGGACGCACGATGGCGGCCACGTCCAGCGGCACCGTGTAGTAACCGTCCGGCACTTGGGCTTGGGGGTGTTTCGACCACGGCGTTACCGGGCGGTCGTGGTGGCCGTCGAACGGGCCGTTGTACAGGCGCTTGGGCTCCAGGAAAATCACCGGGTCATCGTTTTCGATGGAGGCGATCAGCAAACCCTTGGCGTCATACGGGTTGGACGGCATCACCGTGCGCAGGCCGCAGACCTGGGTGAACACCGCTTCGATACTTTGGCTGTGGGTCTGGCCGCCGTAGATGCCGCCGCCGCAGGGCATGCGCATGGTCAGCGGCGCGGTGAACTGGCCAGCCGAGCGATAACGCAGGCGGGCGGCTTCGGAGATGATCTGGTCGGTGGCGGGGTAGACGTAGTCGGCGAACTGGATCTCGGCCACCGGGCGCAGGCCATAGGCGCCCATGCCCACCGCCACGCCAATGATGCCGCTTTCGGAGATCGGCGCGTCGAACACCCGCGAACTGCCGTACTTGCCCTGCAAGCCTTCGGTGCAACGGAACACGCCGCCGAAGTAACCCACGTCCTGGCCGAATACCACCACGTTGTCGTCGCGTTCGAGCATCACATCCATGGCCGAGCGCAGGGCCTGGATCATGGTCATGGTGGTGGTGGTCATGGCGGTTTCCACTTCAATACTGTTGTTGTGATCGTTCATGTCAGATCCCCAACTCTTGACGCTGGCGCTTCAAGTGCTCCGGCATCTCTTTATAGACGTCTTCGAACATGGTCGCGGCGCTTGGAATCTGGCCGCCGGCGAGGGTACCGTACTGTTCGGCTTCTTTCTGTGCCGCGATCACTTGGGCTTCAAGCTCGGCACTGACCGCCGCGTGCTCCTCTTCGGACCACTGGCCAATCTTGATCAGGTGCTGCTTGAGGCGGGCAATCGGGTCGCCCAGGGGGAAGTGGCTCCAGTCATCGGCTGGGCGGTATTTTGAAGGGTCGTCGGAGGTGGAGTGCGGGCCGGCGCGGTAGGTGACCCATTCGATAAGCGTTGGGCCGAGGTTGCGACGTGCGCGCTCGGCGGCCCAGGCGGAGGCGGCGTACACCGCGATAAAGTCGTTGCCATCGACCCGCAGGGAGGCGATACCACAGCCGACGCCGCGTCCGGCGAAGGTGGTGGCTTCACCCCCGGCGATGGCCTGGAAGGTGGAGATGGCCCATTGGTTGTTGACCACGTTGAGGATCACTGGCGCGCGGTACACGTGGGCAAAGGTGAGGGCGGTGTGGAAGTCGGACTCGGCGGTGGCGCCGTCGCCGATCCAGGCCGAGGCAATCTTGGTGTCACCTTTAATCGCCGAGGCCATGCCCCAGCCCACGCCCTGCACGAATTGGGTGGCGAGGTTGCCGGAAATAGTGAAGAAACCGGACTCTTTCACCGAATACATGATCGGCAATTGGCGGCCCTTGAGCGGGTCGCGCTCGTTGGACAGCAGTTGGCAGATCAGGTCCACCAGCGGCACGTCGCGGGCCATCAGGATGCTTTGCTGGCGGTAGGTGGGGAAGCACATGTCGTCGATGTTCAAGGCTAGGGCCTGGGCGCTGCCGATGGCTTCTTCGCCAAGGCTTTGCATGTAGAACGACATTTTCTTCTGACGCTGTGCGACCACCATGCGGTTGTCGAAGATGCGCGTCTTGAGCATCGCGCGCATGCCTTTGCGCTTGATCTCATCGGGCACGCCTTCGGCCCATGGGCCAAGTGCTTGGCCCTGATCGTCGAGCACGCGGATCAGGCCTTTGGCCAGGTCGGCGGTGTCGGCGGGTTCTACGTCGATGGCGGGTTTGCGCACGGTGCCTGCGTCAGTCAGGCGCAGGTAGGTGAAGTCGGTCTTGCAGCCTGGGCGTCCCGAGGGTTCAGGGACGTGCAGACGCAGTGGCTCATACGGCTGGGTCATGGCTTTCTACGCTCTATCTTGTGAATTTCTTGTAGTGGGCGCGCTAGCTGACAGTCAGACCCCAGGTAGGGGAAATCTTGTCCTACAACAATCATAGGCGGGGCGTAGAAGAATATTTATCTGTGTTTCGTTGCGCTCAGGATCATTTGCGGATAAAAAAACTGCATAAACATAATAAACAGGTGATTTTGTCTCATGCGCAAACTGGACCGTACCGATATCGGCATTCTCAACGCACTGCAAGAGAACGCCCGCATCACCAACGCCGACCTGGCCCGCTCGGTCAACTTGTCGCCCACGCCGTGTTTCAACCGGGTCAAGGCGATGGAAGAGTTGGGCTTGATTCGCGAGCAAGTCACCCTGCTGGACGCGGATTTGCTGGGGCTGCATGTGAATGTGTTTATCCATGTGAGCCTGGAAAAACAGAACGAACTGGCGTTGCAGCAGTTTGAAGGCGCGATCTCGGATCGGCCGGAAGTGATGGAGTGCTACCTGATGGCCGGTGATCCGGATTATTTGATCCGGGTGCTGGTGCCTACGATTCAGGCGCTGGAGCGGTTCATGATGGATTTTTTGACCAAGGTGCCGGGGGTGGCGAACATTCGGTCGAGTTTTGCTTTGAAGCAAGTGCGCTATAAAACCGCGCTGCCGCTGCCGGCCAATGGCATAAGCCTGGGCACCTGACACAACACATTTGGCCTGTATTTCAAAGTTGGTTGAGGGGAATCTTCAGGTAAGTCACGCCATTGTCCTCCGCCGGCGGCATATTCCCCGCCCGCACATTCACCTGAATTGCCGGCAGCAACAGCGTCGGCATGCCCAACCCGGCATCACGCTGGGTGCGCATGGCAACAAACGCCGCCTCATCCACGCCGTCATGCACATGAATATTCCCCGACCGCTGTTCCGCCACGGTGGTGCGGCATTTAGCCTCACGGCCTTCTGGCGGATAGTCATGGCACACGTACAACTCAGTCTCCAAAGGAAAGCCCAACAATTTGCGCATCGAGGCATACAACTGCCGCGCATCGCCCCCCGGGAAATCACACCGCGCCGTACCCACATCCGGCATAAACAAGGTGTCACCCACTAGGATCATGCGGTCATCGATCAGGTAGGCCATGTCTGCCGGCGTATGCCCCGGTACATGCAGGGCCTGGGCTTTGATGGTGCCGATATGAAACACCTCGTCCGGCGCAAACAGATGATCGAACTGCGAGCCGTCCACGCGAAATTCCGGCTCCAGGTTGAACAGGTTCTTGAACACATCCTGAACCATGCTGATGGACTGGCCGATGGCAATCTTGCCGCCCAGGGTGCGGCGCAGGTAGGGCGCGGCAGACAGGTGGTCGGCGTGGGCATGGGTCTCCAGCAACCACTCAACCTGCAGGCGATGTTCGCGCACATAGGCGATCACCTTATCGGCCTGGCACGTGTCGGTACGCCCGGACGCCGGATCGTAGTTGAGCACCGAGTCGACGATGGCACAGAGGCTACTCTCGGTCTCATGTAGGACGTAGGTGTAGGTCGACGACGCCTCGTCCAGAAAGGCTTGAATCAACGCTGACATGACGGTGGTCCTTGGTATCGACGTGATTTGCACATAGGCTTGCCAGCTTAAGTGAAACAAACGGTCCTGGGCAAAGGATCGCTATCGCAGGATGTGACGCCACACGGCAGCATCCTGCCTAAGGTGGATTGAATGGTGCTGGCAAGTTTTCTGGGGTTGTTGATGGGCTTGGTGATGGGCCTGACCGGCGCGGGCGGTGGCATTCTTGGCGTGCCGGCGTTGGTGCTGGGGTTAGGGTTGAGCATGACCCAGGCCGCACCGGTGTCGCTGCTCGCCGTTGGCGCGGCAGCGGCGGTAGGGGCCATCGACGGTTTGCGCCACGGCTTGGTGCGTTATCGCGCCGCGCTATTGATCGCCTTGTTGGGTGCGCTGTTTTCGCCAGTTGGAGTGTTTCTCGCGCACCAATTGCCGGAAGCCGTGCTGATGGGCCTGTTCAGTGCCTTGATGGTGCTGGTGGCCTGGCGCATGTTGCAGCGCGAAAAAACCGAGCCAGGCCCCAGTGACCACGGCACCGCGTCTTGGGGCCAGAAGAACTGCATGCTCGACCAGCAGACCGGCCGCCTGGCCTGGACCGCCAAATGCAGCGCCACCCTGGCGGCGTTGGGCGCGGTGACCGGCGCCGTGTCCGGCCTGCTGGGCGTGGGCGGCGGCTTCCTGATCGTGCCGGCGTTCAAGCAACTCACCGATGTGCAGATGCGCGGCATCGTCGCCACTTCCCTGATGGTGATCAGCCTGATCTCCCTGATCGGCGTGGTCGGCGCGTTCCATGCCGGGGTGCGCATCGAACCGGTGGGTTGGGTGTTTATCGGCGCGAGCATCGTCGGCATGCTCGCCGGTCGGCGCCTGTGTTCGGTGATCCCGGCGCGCACCTTGCAGGTGGGCTTCGCCAGCCTGTGTGTACTGGTGGCTGTCGGCATGTTGGCCAAGGCAGGTAGTACGCACTAAGTGCCGGGCCTGTCTTACACCCAACTTGGCGGGCACCCACAGCCCGCCCAAAGCACCTTCAAACCACGGCCAAGGCAGCGTAGGCCGTGGCCTGTGGCCTTTCGATAATCGCCTCCGACATCAAGTCCCCGTTGCGGAGCGCGCCATGCATAACAATAAGAATGTACCCCTACGTCTGTTGCCTGCTTTTATCCTCGGCCTGGGCCTGAGCCCATTCGCCGATGCCGAAATCATGCTGTACGACAAAGATGAAACCACCTTTTCCACCGATGGCTACATCAACGCCTTCTACGTTAACAGCGACGTCGACCGCGCCGGTGACCAGTACGACCGCCGCCAGTCCCGGGTAAAGATGGGCTTTTTGCCCAACTACCTGGGCTTCAACATGGGCAAGCAGGTCGACGACCTCAAGCTCGGCGCCCGTGCGTCGTTCTGGGTCACCATCAACGACAGCGAAACCAACGGCACCGACACCGCCATCGACGTGCGCCAGTTCTACGGCACCGTGGCCAACCCGGAGTGGGGTGAAGTGCTGATCGGCAAGGACTTCGGCCTGTTCGCCCGCTCCAACATTCTGTTGGACGAGTTGCTCGCAGGCTACGGCCAGGTCAGCGACAGCCTCGGCCTGGTGGACGGCGGCGGCGTGTCGTTCGGCAATATCGGCAGCGGCTACCCGTACCCGTTCCCCACCTCGCAGATCACCTACCGCACCCCGGTGATGGAAGGCCTGCGCGTGGCCGTTGGCATCATGGACCCGGTGGACACCAACGACAGCAGCGCGCTGGGTAAGGCCTACCAGAAGAACCCGCGCACCGAGAGCGAGATCACCTACCAGTTCGACGTGGGCGGCGCGAAGATCTACAGCTGGCTCAACGGCAGCTACCAGACCTCCGACAACACCGACTCCACCGTGGCCAGCGTTACTTCCAAGGGCCTGGGCTACGGCGTGCAGGCGAAAATGGGCGGCCTGTCGCTGACCGGCTCAGGCTTCCAGGCCAAGGGCATCAACCCGTTCTTCACCAACAACGCCGGCGAAGCCACCTTGCGCAATGTGGACAGCAACGGCTACCTGGTGCAGGGCTCGTACAAACTGGGCAAGAACCGTTTGGCGCTGTCCTACGGCAAGACCAAGGACGACGGCAACGGCGTGGTCGGCAGCGGCGCGGATTATGAAACCCGTGGCATTGCGCTGTTCCATGACGTGAACGCCAATTTGAAGCTGGTGGCGGAGTACAACCAGTTCCAGATCAGAGGGCATGACACCAGTGCGCAGAATGAGGATACGGATACCTTTGCGGTGGGTGCTGTCTTGACTTGGTAATGCGTTCAACTGTGGGAGCGGGCTTGCTCGCGAAAGCGGAGTGTCAGTCAATACATGTATCGACTGATCCACCGCTTTCGCGAGCAAGCCCGCTCCCACAAAAAGCCCTTCCACATTTTGATCTCCAGTGATCTTGAGAACCTCATCCCATCGCATCCCCCCACCCAGTACCCAAGTAGCATAGGGGCCAACCCCTCGGCCTTCGTACACTGGCACCTCAGAGGGGGAAACCAACGATGCACAACAGTGAAGGCGTAGTCAGCGCCATGTCCCAGGCCACCGATCCAGGGCAGGCCGCTGAAGAGTTGGCCCGCCAACTGCTGCATCCGTACCTGGGCTTCGTGCTGTTTTTCTGCTCCGCCGCCTACGACCTCCAGGCCCTCGGCCAAGCGCTGCAACAGTGCTTTGGCAATGTGCGTGTGGTGGGTTGCACCAGCGCAGGTGAGATCACGCCCCAAGGCTATGGGCGCAATTGCATCACGGCGATGGGCTTTAACCATGCGCATTTTTCCATCGCCACCGAATTGATTGACCAGGTAGAACACTTCAGCCTGATCAACGCCCAGGACATGGTGGAACGCTTGGTTGGCGGCTGTCGCAGCAACACCCTCGCGCCGATCAAGGGCAACACCTTCGCCCTGACCCTGCTCGACGGTCTGTCCAGCCGCGAAGAGATGGTCCTCGCCGCCCTCAGCGCGGCCTTGGGGGACATTCCACACTTTGGCGGCTCGGCCGGTGACGACAACTTCCTCACCCACACCCATGTGTACTTCAACGGCGTGTTCCACAGCGGCGCGGCGGTGGTGGTGCTGGTCAATACCTGGCTGGATTTCGAAGTGTTCACCACCCACCACATTCTGCCGCGCACCGAAAAGCTGGTGGTCACCGGCGCCGACAGCCCGTCGCGGCGGGTCTTTGAGCTCAATGCCGAACCGGCCGCCGAAGAGTACGCACGGCATATCGGCGTGGCCGTGGCCGACCTCGACCACCGCACCTTCGCCGCCCACCCATTGGCGGTGCGCATCCACGACCAGTACTACGTGCGCGCGATTCAGCAGGTGCACGAAGACCTGAGCCTGAGTTTCTACTGCGCGGTCGAGAACGGCATCGTGCTCACCGTGATGAAACCCGGCCCGATCCTGCCGAACCTGGAAGCCTTGTTCGACGGCCTGCAAACCCGTCTTGGCGACCTGCTGCTGACCATCGGCTGCGACTGCTTCCTGCGTCGCCTGGAGCTGGAAGACAGCGGCAGCCTGGAACCGATCGGCAACTACCTACGCGACCAACGAGTGCTGGGCTTCAACACCTACGGAGAACAGTTCAATGGCATGCACATCAACCAGACCTTCACCGGGGTCGCCATTGCCCGTGGCCGACGCTGAACTGCTCGCCCAGGTTGCCCAGCTGCAACAGGCCAACCGTAAGCTTACGCGGATCAACGCGGCGCTGATCGAGCGCATCGAATCGGGCATGACCCAGGGCAACAACCCCTACACTACCTTCCAGCATTCGGTGGTGCTGGCCGAACAGGTGCGCGAACGCACCGACGCCCTCAACCAGGCCATGGCCGAACTCAAGGCCAGCAACCACTTGTTGATCAATGCGCGCCTGCGCGCCGAAACCCTGCGCGGCGAACAGGCCGCCGCGCAAAAAGCCCAAGAGAGCGAGCGCTGGATTCGCCTGATCACCGACAACGTACCGGCCCTGATCGGCTACCTGAATGCCGAGCTGGTCTACGAATTCACCAACAAGGTCTACGAAGAATGGTACTGCTGGCCGCGCGGCATGATGCTCGGCCAGAGCCTGCGGGAAGTGCACAGCGAACAGCACTGCCAGCGCCTGGACGCCTACGTCACCCGCGCCCTGGCCGGCGAGAGCGTGACCTTCGAATTTGCCGAAACCAACATCAACAACCAGGAACGCTACATGCTGCGTTCCTACGTGCCCAACATGCTGGCCAGTGGCGAAGTGGTGGGCATCTTCGTGCTGATCCGCGACATCACTGAGCGCCGTCGCACCGCCGAAGCCCTGCACCAGGCCTATCAACACCTGGAGCAGCGGGTGGCCCAGCGCACCTCGGAACTGACTTCCCTCAACGACCAGTTGCTCCAGGAAATCGACGAACGCCGCCGCATGGAAACCCGCCTGCGCGAAGCCAAGCAGGAAGCCGAAAAGGCCAACCTGTCGAAAACCAAATTCCTTGCCGCCGTCAGCCACGACCTGCTGCAACCGCTCAACGCCGCACGGCTGTTCACCAGCGCCTTGCTGGAACGCCCCAGCGAAACCCTGGTGCGCAACGTGAGCAATTCCCTGGAAGACGTCGAAAATCTGTTGGGCACGCTGGTGGATATTTCCAAGCTCGACGCCGGGGTGATCAAGGCCGATATCGCCCCGTTCGCCCTCAGCGAACTGCTGGAAAACCTCGCGGCTGAATACACCGAGCTGGCCCGCGCCGAAGGCCTGGAGCTGCACTTTGTCGGCTGTTCGGCGTTGGTGCGCAGCGATATCCAGTTGCTGGCGCGCATCCTGCGCAACCTGCTGAGCAATGCCCTGCGCTACACCTACAAGGGCCGCGTGGTGCTCGGTTGCCGCCGCCAGCATCAGCGCCTGTTGATCCAGGTGTGGGACAGCGGCATGGGCATTGCCGAAGAGCGGCTGGAAGAGATTTTTCAGGAGTTCAAACGCGGCGATGTGCAGCGCCCCGACCAGGATCGCGGGTTGGGGTTGGGCCTGGCCATTGTCGAGAAAATCGCCGGCATCCTCGGCCACCGTATCACCGTCAAATCCTGGCCGGGCAAGGGCTCGATGTTTGGCGTGGAAGTGCCCCTGAGCGCCACCGCGCCCAAATCACTGCCGATGCCGTGCATGAGCGAAGTGCTGCTCGAACGCCTGCAAGGCGCCCGCGTGTGGGTGCTGGATAACGACGCGGCGATCTGCGCGGGTATGCGCACGCTGCTGGAAGGCTGGGGTTGCCAGGTGATCACCGCGTTGTCGGAACAGGACCTGGCGCGCCAGGTGGACAACTACCATGCCGAGGCAGATTTATTGATTGCCGACTATCACCTGGATGACGACCAGAACGGCGTAGATGCCGTGGCGCGCATCAATGCCCGAAGGGGGAGTGCGGTGCCGGCGTTGATGATCACGGCCAACTACAGCAATGAGTTGAAGGTGCAGATTCGGGAGTTGGGGCATACGTTGATGCATAAGCCGGTAAGGCCGATGAAGTTGAAAACAGCGATGAGTCACCTGCTCAGCCGCAACTGACAAAACGCAGATCAAAATGTGGGAGCGGGCTTGCTCGCGAATGCGGTGTATCAGTCACCAGATTCATTGACTGATACACCGCATTCGCGAGCAAGCCCGCTCCCACATTTGATCTTCATATGCCTGGGAGATCAGCGCCGCAGGTACGAGCCGAAGTCGATATCCCCGGCACTCAAGATCGCCTGCACCCGATTATGCACATTCAACTTGCGCAAGATCGCCGACACATGGGCCTTCACCGTGGTCTCGGCAATCTCCAGCGTGTAGGCAATCTGCTTGTTCGACTCGCCCTTGGTCATGCGCTCCAGCACCAAGAGCTGCTTGCGGGTCAGCGCCTGCAACAGCTCCGGCGCAAATCCAGGGCTGTCGTTGAGGCGGCGTTGGCTGGTGCTCTTTTGGGTACGAATGATGTCCGGCGGCAGGTACACGTTGCCGTTGAGAATCTGCTGGATCGCCTCGGTCATTTGCAGGCGCGGTGAGGACTTGGTGATAAAACCCACGGCGCCGTAGGTGATGGCTTGCAGCACGATCTGCTTGTCCTGCTCGGCGGAGACGATCACCACCGGAATAGTCGGCGACTCGTTGCGCAGGTTGATCAGGCCATTGAGACCGTGCATGCCGGGCATGTTCAGGTCCAGCAGGATCAGGTCGAGGTCGTCGTGCTCCTGGGTCAAGGCCAGCGCGCTGTCCAGGTCGGCGGTTTCCATTACGTCGCTGCCGGGGAAGCCGTCGCTGATCACGTTGTGGATCGCTTCGCGAAACAGCGGGTGATCGTCGGCGATCAGGATTTTGTACATGGCCGTTCACCTTCTTGTTGTGGTTTTTTATTCAAAGGGTTCGGGTGTTGCAGCCATCACTGGCAGTTTGGCCGCTTCCCATGCATCCAGCCCGTCGCGATACCAATACACAGAGGTATAGCCCAATTGGGTGGCTCGTTTTACCGCGTTCCAACTCAGCCAGCAATCGGATCGGCAATAGAAGACCAGCGGGCGCGTGAGCTGACCGCCGGTGAACTTGTACAGGTGGCGCACAAAGTAGCCCTGCCATTCGGGCGTGAGGTCGCCGTCGCCGGTATTGGCCAGCCAGTGGCTGCCGGGGAGGTTGGCGTGGGGCTGGTCTTCGATAAAGCGCCCTTGCAGGTATTGGCGGCGATACACGTCGATCAGCACCGGTGCAGGTGTTTGGCTGAGCAAGGCTTGCAGGGCAGGGGTGTCGACGATGGTCGCACCGGGTACCTGGTCGGGCGTAGGGCTGCGGTACAGGCTGATGCGGTAGCCGTCAGCGGAAAACAGCGGCGTGTCAGCCTGGGCGTTGAAGCAAAGCAGGCACAGCAAGGCCAGCAGGGGCAGTCGGGCGGGCAGCATGGCGGGTCCAATCCTTATAGTTATGCACCCATTACACGCCAGTGCCGCTGCCTTGGGAATGCGACGATAGACAGCAAAAGCAGTACCAAAGTAGTAGGTCAGCCCTTTTTGCGCAGCGCGGCATGCTGCGGATTGAAGGTCAGCACCGCCAACAGCGTGAACACCAGCGTCAACCCCAGGCACACCAGCAAGGCCAGGCCAGCGAAGCGTTCGTACAGGGCAAAGCGCACCAGTTCCACCGCATGGGTAAACGGGTTGACCGCACACAGCCAATACAGCCACTCGCTCGAATCACGCATCTTCCACAGCGGGTACAGCGCGGACGACATGAAGAACAGCGGAAAGATCACAAAATTCATCACCCCGGCAAAGTTCTCCAACTGCCGGATCGCATTGGACAGCAACAACCCCAAGGCACTGAGCATCAACGCCACCAGCAGCAACGCCGGCAGCGCAGTCAACAGGCCCATGGCGGGTGGTTGCACGCCGTACACCCAGGCAACCGCCAGAAAACCGTAGACCTGCAACAGCGAGATAAGCGAGGTGGCCAATAACTTGCTGCACAGCAAAAACGTGCGCGGCAGCGGGCTGGTGAGCAGCACACGCATGCTGCCCATCTCGCGGTCGTAGACCATCGACAGCGAGCCCTGCATGCCGTTGAACAGCAGGATCATGCAGGCCAGCCCCGGGATGATGTAGACCTCGTAGGGAATGTAGGTGTCGTAGGGTTCGATTACCGAAATGCCCAGCGCCGCCCGAAAGCCTGCGGCAAACACCAACAGCCACAGCAATGGCCGCACCAGGGCGCTGAGAAAACGCGTGCGCTGCAACACAAAGCGCAGCCATTCGCGCAGCACGATGCCGTTGAAGCATTGCCAGTAAGCGTTCATGCCGTCGCTCCCGTTCGGGTCAGTCGCGCAAATAAGCCGCCCAGATCGCCGCCTTGCGCCAGCAGCAGGCTGTCGAGTTGCCCGCTGGCCACCAGGCGGCCCTGGTGAAGGATCATCAGGGCATCGTCGGGTTGTACTTCATCGAGCAGGTGAGTGGTCCACAGCACGCTGATGCCCTGTTCTTGGCACAGGGTGCGCACATGCTGGTTGAGGGCTAAACGGCTGGCCGGGTCGAGGCCGACGCTGGCTTCATCGAGCAACAGTAGGCGCGGTTCATGCAGCAAGGCGCGGGCGATTTCCACGCGGCGGCGGTGGCCACCGTTGAGGTCGCGGACTTTTTCCCGGCGCCGCTCGCCCAGGGCCTGACGCGTCAGTTCGGCGTCGACCCGCAACCCGGTTTCGCGGCGCGACAGGCCATGCAGCGCGGCGTGATAACGTAGATTTTGCTCGACGCTCAGGTCCAGGTCCAGGGTGCTTTGTTGGAACACCACGCCCAGTTGCCGCAGGGCTTCGCGGGGTTTTTCGCGCAGTGAATGGCCGCCCACGCGGATGTCGCCGCGCTGCAAGTCATACAAGCGCGTCAGCAGCGCAATCAAGGTGGACTTGCCCGCGCCATTGGGCCCCAGTAACGCCGCGAACCGGCCGGGCGCCAGGCTGAAACTCACATCAACCAAGGCCTGGCGCGCACCGTAGGCAAAGCTGATGGCGCTGGCGTCCAGGGCGTTCATGGCGTGACCACCACGCCCCACGGGTAGCGCCCGACCTTGACCGACTTGATCACCTTGAGGCTGTCCACGTCGATCACCGACACATCGCCGCTCACGCCGTTGGTGGCCAGCAACTGTTTTTCATCCGGGGTAAACGCCAGCTGCCACACCCGGCGGCCCACCAGCAGGTAGTCGAGGATCTCGTAGGTCTTGGCGTCGATCACCGCCACATGGTTGGCCGGGCCCAGGGCGACAAACCCGTATTTGCCATCGGCGCTGAGCTTGATGCCCACCGGCTGCACTTTGTCGGGGTGCACGCCCTTGATCTTGAAGGTCAGGGTCTTGAGGATCGCACGGCTGGCCACATCGAGGATGGTCACGGTGCCGCCGATTTCCGCCGAGGCCCACAGTTGCGAGCCGTCGTGGTTGAACTCGACGAAACGCGGGCGCTGGTCCACCAGGGTGCTGTCGGCCAGGGTCTGGGTGCTGGTGTCGATCCAGTGCAGCATGTTGGTGGTTTCGCTGGTGTTGACCGCCCACTTGCCATCCGGGCTTACCGCCATGCCTTCGGGCTCGACGCCTACGTTGATCTGGCCGAGCACCTTGGAGGTTTCGGTGTCGATCACGGTGACCAGCGCATCGTCCTCGTTGGAGACGTACAGCCAGCGGTTATTGGGGTGCAGGGCGAACTGCTCGGGGTCTTTGCCGGAGGGCAGTTCCTTGATGATCTTGCGCGTGGCCACGTCCATCACCTGCACCCGGTCCGAATCGCTGGCGCAGATGTACAGCAGCTTGTTGTCATGGGACAGCAGCAGGCCGCGCGGGCGCTGGCCGACCTTGAGGGTGTCGGTGACTTGCAGGGTCTGCATGTCGATCAGGCTCAGGCTGTTGTCTTTCTCGTTGGAGACCCAGGCCGTGGCAGCCACGGCGTGCCCGGCGGCAAGCAGCAGGGCGCAGGAAAGCAGGGTGCGGCGCATGGCGTATTCCTTATTGTTGTTGTGTGTGTTCAGGGAAATCGGCAAGTGACCTCGGGTTTGTCGTAGCCCAGGCTGTCCATTTCGTTGAAAGGGTGCAGGAAACCGTCCTGGGGTGATGTGCTCACCAGGGCGCGGGGTTGCACGATGGGAATCGGTTGGCGCAGCTCGCCATTCCACGGGCGATAGCTGAGCTTGCGGCCCTTGAAACCGTCCAGGGGCAATTGCTCGCTGATCTCCAATTGGCGGATGCTCATCGGGGCCACTTGGCGCAGCTTGCTCACCGCACTGGCGACGCTGCGCACGGCCATCCAGGCGGCGAAGTCGCGGTCGTTCATCCAGCGCCCGGCCAGGGCTTCAAAGCGTTTTTGCAATTGGGCGGCGCCGTAGGTTTCCACGGTCTTGTGCCAGCCGGTGGGGGTCAAGCCTTGGGTGCCGGCCACCGGGCGCGGGTACCAGGTTTGGTAGGGCACGTACTCGCCAAAGTCGCCGCGCTCGTCGGCCACCAGCACCACGTCGTATTCGGCGGTTTGGGTGAACAGCGGCATATCGGCCTGGGCGCTGCGGCGTTGGTCATTGTCGAAACGCCATTGCTTCTCGGCCACCAGTTGCACGCCAAAGCGCTTGGCGGCGCGGCGCAGGGCGGCGGCGTAGGCTTGGTCGTCCTCGGTGGGGCCGACAATCAGCAGCGCTTTTTGCCATTTGCGCAGCACCAGGAACTGCGCCAAAGCGTCGGCGAGCATGGCGCGGCTGGGCAGGCTGTGCAGCACGTTGCCCAGGCAGTCGGTGCTGCGCAGGCTGTCGTCGGGGCTGCCGGCGTTGAACAGCAGGCTGTCGGGCATCGCGGCGCTGAGTTGGCGCAGGCTGGCGGCGGGGGCATTGACTACGAACAGGCGCAGGCCCTGGTCGTATTGGGTTTTTGCGGCGGCGAGCAACGCTTCGGGTGTGTCCACCGTGGCGTCGAACAGGCTGTAGCGCTGGTTGAGAAAAGCCCCTGTGCTGTTGCTGTCGATAATTGCCAGCTCAGCGCCGCGCAACCCGGCATCGGCCGGTTCAGGGATGACGTTGGACAGCAGCGGCCCCGGATCAGGCCGATAGCCCAGGTAGCCGATCTGCACCTGCAATGGCGCCTCGGCCGCTTGGCCGGCGGTGGCCCAGGTGAGTGCCAGCAGGCAGATCACGGCGAAAGGGGCGAGCTGGCGCATAAGGCACTCCATGACAGGTAGCGCCAGCATATAAAGCCCCGCCACCCCTGCAAATATGCAGAAAGTAGCGCTGGGGCAGTACCAAGGTAGTAGCTCGCTGCGTGCGATGGGGTCTTAGCATGGGGCCTCAATAGGCTGTTCGGGAGTGGGACATGTCGGCGCTGTGGCGGATCAACCTGTGGGTCTGCGGCTTCTTCGCCCTGGTGACCTGCGCCTGCACGGCGCTGCTGATGCACCAGGCCCTGGCGGATGTGGAACGCGAGCTGCAATCGGCCGAAGCGGTGGTGCATTACCTCAGCGAAACCGCCGAGCGCGACCCCGCCAGCCTGCAACCACGGCTCACCGCCAGCCTGCGCCATGTGCGCGTGCATTGGCTGGCCCCTGGCGAAACCGCCCAGGCACCGGAACAGGATGGCCTGGACGCCTGGCTTGGGCGCCTGCTGTTTGCCCAAGCGCGTCACAGTGCCCAGGTGCTGGACTTGGCCGATGGCCGCCGCGTGTCCATCGCCGTCGACCCGCGTGACGAAATCGATGAAGTTTGGGACTCCTTGCAGCAACTGCTGGGCCTGTGCGCCCTGGCCCTAGTCTTGAGCCTGTTGACCATCCGCTGGGCCGTGCGCCGCGGCATACGGGTACTGGACGAATTGCTGCTGGCCCTGCAACAGGTGTGCAGCGGCCGCCTCAACGTGCGCCTGCGCAGTACCGGCGTGCCGGAAGCGCAGCAACTGGCGCTGCATTTCAACCGCATGACCGCCGCCCTCGAACAGGCGCGCACCGACAACACCCGGCTGACCCAAACCCTACTGGCCGTGCAGGAGCAAGAGCGCACCCACCTGGCCCAGACCCTGCACGACGACCTGGGCCAATACCTGGCGGGGATTCGCGCCCAGGTCTGCCTGTTGCCGCTGATCGCCCATCAACCGGAGACGCTGGCGCGCACCGTCGGCCTGCTGGAAGAACACTGCGAGCACTTGCAGCAGGGCTTTCGTGTGCTGGTCCACGACCTGTACCCGGTGGCCCTGCAACACCTGCCGATGTCCGAAGCCTTCGCCATGTTGGTGGCCCAATGGCGCAGCAGCCATGGCATCGACTGCCAACTGCGGGTCAGCGCAGCGCTGCCGCCATTGTCCCCAGCGAACAAGACCCACCTGTATCGATTGCTCCAGGAAGCCCTGACCAACATCGTGCGCCACGCCGATGCCAGCCAGGTGCGCGTACGCCTGCAACATCGCGGCTCGCGCCTGCGCCTGTGGGTGCGCGACAACGGCCACGGCGCGCAACAACCCCAGCGCCCCGGCGTGGGCCTGTACTCAATGTACGAACGCGCCCGTTGCCTGGGCGGCGAATTGAAGATCGTCAGCCACCCCGGCAGAGGTTGGGCGCTGGCGTTGAACATGCCTGTGGAGGCCTCATGAATATCTTGTTGGTGGATGACCATGCCGTGGTGCGCCAAGGCTACGCCAGCCTGCTGCGCGCGCTGTTGCCAGCGATTGAAGTACGCGAAGCCGCCAGCGGCGAAGAAGCCCTGGCCCGCGTGCAAGAAGCAGTACCCAACCTGGTAATCATGGACTTCGGCCTGCCCGGCATCAGCGGCCTGGAAACCACCCGCCGCCTGCGGCAGCGCCTGCCCCAATTGCGAGTGTTGTTCTTCAGCATGCACGACGAACTACCCCTGGTGCGCCAGGCCCTCGACGCCGGTGCCGCCGGCTACCTGACCAAAATCTCCGCGCCCCAGGTGCTGATCGAAGCCGTGCGGCGCATCCTCGACGGCCACGCCTACATCGAACAACCCCTGGCCACCCAACTCGCCTGCCAACCCACCGACCCCCGCCTGCACAGCATGACCCCGCGCGAAATGGAGATCTTCCTGATGCTCGCCAAAGGCACCCCGGCCAGGCAGATTGCTGAGCAGTTGAGTATCAGCAGCAAGACCGTGTCGAATCACCTGACGCTGCTCAAGAGTAAATTGCAGGTCAGTTCACATGCGGAGTTGGTGCATGTGGGGATTGATATGGGGGTGGTGCGGGTGGCTGGGTAGCAGGACAAACACCGCGTTCCACAGTTGCTCCCCATTTTCTGATAGATCTTAATCTGCTCTGGCTCTGGCTCTGGCTCTGGCTTTTGATTTGGCTTTTGATCTTAGGCGCCCCGTTAAACCACGCTGGCCGAACGCAGGCTTGAATCCGTGGGTAACCCGGCAGGACGCCGGGTTAGCCGCACTGGGCCATGGATGGCCCATTGCGGCGGCCCACGGATTCAAGCCGGAGTGAGGGCACACCGAGCCTAAGCGAGGTGCCGAGTGGTGGGGCAAGAGCCCTTTGGTTACTTTGGGGCTTTTCCAAAGTGACCCGCCGTAAGGGCGGAACCAATAGCCGCCGTTACCCAAATAACGGATATGCACACCGAAAAACCGCCATCGGGAGCAAGCTCCCTCGCCACAGGTCCTGCGCAATGCTCAAATGGCTATCTGTGCGGTGTTTCAGCGATCCCACGTCGTCGGGCAATCCTTACACCCCTCCATATTCGCATCCTGAAAATTCGCATAATGCTGCCGACTACCCGTCAGCGTGGCCTTTTCCAGATTGCTCTCCCCAAGCTTGGCCTCCTGCAAATTGGCATCACTCAAATCCGCCCCTTGCAGATCCGCCTTGCTCAACCAAGTCATTTCCAGGTCCGCGGCCCGCAGGTTGACCTTGTGCATCCTGGCCCCCGACAACCGCGCAAATTGCAGGTACGCAGCGCTCAGGTTGGCGTTCTCAAATTGCGCACCCTGGGCAAACAGGCCCCAGCCTTGTACGGCCATCAGGTTTGCATTAGTGAAGTCGGCCAGGCGCAGGTTGGCTTGTTGCAGGCTGGCGCGGGTGAGGTTGGCGCCTTGCAGTTGGGCTTTTTCCAGGTTGGCCAGATCCAGGTTGGCGTGGCGCAGGTCGGCATCGCGCAGGTCGGCGCCGGCCAGGTTCATGCCGGCCAGGTTTTGGTTGCGCAGGTTGGCGCCCTTGAGGTTGGCGCCGGGGCATTGGCTGTGTTCGGCGAGGGTGCAGCCGTTGATGATCAGGGGGGCGTCATCGCCGTCATCGGCGTGGGCGAGGGGGAGGGATAGCAGGAATAATAAAGGCAGGTAGTTCATCGCAAAACCTCTGTGGCGAGGGAGCTTGCTCCCGCTCGACGGCGCAGCCGTCGCAAAACCTGGCTGCACAGTGTTGTTGGAGGAAAAGCGGGGGCCGCTTCGCAGCCCAGCGGGAGCAAGCTCCCTCGCCACAAACGGCAGCCCCCGCATCATCTAAGGGTTATTTTTGGGCAGTTTTGTTATCCCAACTCGGGATCTTGAACACCCAGAACGACCCACCCTGTGCCACTGGCTTGGTCAGCTCGGCCATGTCGCCACCCCACAACGGCACCGCACCGCCGTAACCGACGGTCACGCCGATGTACTGCTCGCCGTCCTGTTCCCAGGTGATCGGCGGGGAGACGATGCCGCTGCCGGTCTGGAACTTCCACAGCTCCTTGCCGGTTTTGGCGTCGAAGGCTTTGAAGAATCCGTCGCCGGTGCCGGTGAATACCAGGTTGCCCTTGGTCGCCAGCACGCCGGCCCACAGTGGCAGGTGTTCCTTGTGCTCCCACACCACCTTGCCGGTGGTGGGGTTCATTGCCCGCAGGGTGCCGACGTGGTCGTCATACATGCGCTTGATGCGGAAACCCATGCCCAGGTACGCCGAGCCTTTTTTGTAGTTGACCTCCTCGGTCCAGTATTCCTCTTTCCACTGGTTGCCCGGGATGTAGAACAGGCCGGTGTCCTGGCTGTAGGCCATGGGGTTCCAGTTCTTGCCACCGAGGAACGGCGGCGAGACTTCCACCGGTTTGCCTTTGGTTTCACCCGGCAATGGCTTGGCCGGGCGCTGGCCTTCATTCTCGACGGGGCGGCCGGTTTTCAGGTCGATGTGGCTGGCCCAGGTGATGTTGTCGACGAACGGGAAGGCGTTCTGCAACTTGCCGTTGTTGCGGTCCACCACATAGAAGAAGCCGTTGCGGTCGGCGTGGCCGGTGGCCTTGACCACTTTGCCGTCCTTGTCCTTGTAGTCGAACAGCACCAGCTCGTTGTTGCCGGAGAAGTCCCAGGCATCGTTGGGCGTGTGCTGGTAGAACCACTTCACTTCGCCGGTGCTTGGGTCCACGCCGACCTGGCCCGAGGTGTAGAGGCTGTCGAAGTCGTGGGGGTTGCCGTCCTTGGAGGTGCGCGCCCAGGTGTTCCATGGGCCAGGGTTGCCGGCGCCGACGATGATGGTGTTGGTCTCGGCATCGAAACTCGCGCTCTGCCAAGGCGCGCCGCCGCCGTGGCTCCAGGCCTCGACCTTGCCGGTTTCGGTGGTCGGGTCATCCGGCCACGAAGGCGCTTTGACGTCGCCGGTCGGCGTGCTGTCCTTGCCGTTGAGGCGGCCCATATGGCCTTCCACGAACGGGCGCATCCACACTTCTTCGCCGGTGTCCGGGTCGCGGGCGTACAGCTGGCCGACCACGCCGAATTCATCGCCGGAGCTGCCGTGGATCAACAGCACTTTGCCGCTGACTTTATCTTTGATCAGCACCGGGGCGCCGGTCATGGTGTAGCCGGCCGCGTGGTCGCCGAATTTCTTGTTCCACACCACTTTGCCGGTGTTTTTGTCGAGGGCGATCAGGCGTGCGTCGAGGGTGCCGAAGTAGATCTTGTCGCCGAAGATCGCCGCGCCCCGGTTGACCACGTCACAGCACGGGCGAATGTTGTCGGGCAGGCGGTGGTTATAGGTCCACAGGCGTTTGCCGGTCTTCGCATCGAGGGCGAACACGCGGGAATAGGAGCCGGTGACGTAGACCACGCCGTCGCTGACGATGGCCTGGGATTCCTGGCCGCGTTGTTTCTCGTCGCCGAAGGAATAGGACCAGGCCGGGGTGAGCTTGAACACGTTCTTGTCATTGACCTGGGCCAACGGGCTCCAGCGCTGGGCGTTGGTGCCCATGCCGTATTGCAGCACGTCCTTGGTGGTCAGGTGGTCGTTGGCGATGTCTTCCCAGGTGACGTTGCGGGTTTGCTTGGCAGCGGGCTCGGCGGCGGCAAAGCCTGCCGCACTGAAGGACAGGCTGCCCACCAGCAAAAAGGCTTGCACGGCAAGGCTTAGGGGGGAGCGGGAGGGGAGCGATCTTATTGTCATGGTTTGCAGTTCCCAGTGGAGGTTTTGGCCTGCACAGGGTGGTGCGCCGGGGCAGTGGCTGGATACGGAAAACTTCCCGCTGTTGCCGGGAAGACTTCCCGAGCGGCCTCTGATTTGGACGTGCCCCACAAGCCCTACTACCAAGGGAGGAGGGCGCGGCCACCAAAGCAGCATACGGCCCGGCCACGGGGCTTCCTAAGATGGTTGCCATAACCTCGAACCATGGGGTTTGCGTGCAATCTGAGAGGACAAAAATAATGACAACAAAACGCAACGCCTTGCTGGTGGCCGGCCTGCTGATGGGTGCGATCGGTGTGAGTAACGTCTGGGCCCATGGCAACGTGGTGCCCCAAGCCGTGGAAACCAAGGGCCTGACCCCGATCAAGGATGCAGGCGTGCCGCTGGACGCCGATGGCTGGGCGGCCAACAACCCCTATCGCAAGTCCCCCGAGCACGACAAAGCCGTTGAAATCGGTTCCTCCGCGTACAACCAGAATTGCGCCGCGTGCCACGGGCTGGAAGCCAAGTCCGGCGGCATCGCCCCCGACCTGCGCATGCTTGACGAAGGCGATGCCGGCGATGAGTGGTTTGTCGAACGTGTGCGCCACGGTGCAGTGCGCGATGGCCGGGTGTACATGCCGAAAATGGCCGACTACCTCAGCCAGGAGGCGCTGTGGGCGGTGCGTACGTATCTGGATTCCGTGCGCGTCGAGGAGTAAGCCATGCGCCTGATCAGCCTGGTGTTAAGCCTGGCATTGCTGTGCTGCCAGGCGGCACAGGCGCAGGTGCGCAGCTATGACCAGATGATCGCCGCCGGCGAGTTGAAAGTGGCGGTGTACAAGGATTTCGCCCCCTACAGCTTCGATGACGGCGGCACCCCGCGCGGCGTCGACGTGGAGCTCGCCCAGGCCCTGGCCAAGGCCTTGGGCGTACAGCTGAGCCTGATCTGGGCGCCCGCCGGCGAGAAGCTCGACGACGACCTGCGCGACTACATCTGGCGCGGCAGCCAGTTGCACAACCAGCAACTGGCGGACCTGATGATGCGTGCCCCTTACGATCACGAATACACGCAAAAGCGCAACGACCAGGGCGAGCTGGAAAACGGCCATGTGGTGATGTTCGGGCCGTACCAGAACGAACAATGGCAGGTCGCCTATGACCGCCGTCGCCTGGATTCGGTGGCCAGTGTGGCGGTGTTCCAGGAGCACCCGATTGGCGTCGAAGTCGACAGCGTGCCCTCGTTCTACCTCACCTCGGTGTTCAACGGCATGCTCGCCGCCAAGACCCGCCACTACCCCAACGTGCCCCAGGCCTTCGCGGCGATGAAAGCCGGGCAGGTCGACGCAGTGATGGCGATGCGCGGCGAGATCGACTGGCAGGTGCATCAGGCCCACGACCCGCAACTGGCCCTGGCCGAGAACGCCTACCCGAATATGGGGCGCCAACGCTGGGAGATCGGCATGGCCGTGCATGAAAGCAATCGGCAACTGGCGTATGCGGTGGAAGAGGCGCTGGAAGGCCTGATCCGCGACGGCAGCCTGCAAGCCATCTACAGCCACTACGGCCTGCGCTACGAAGTGCCCGAGATGTACCAATGAACGGGCGCCTGATCTGCCTGTTGGCTTGCCTGTTGCCGTGGGCGGCGCAGGCCACCGAGGTGGACCCGGTGCCTTCTGTGATGTGGGCGTTCTATCACAAGCAGTTTCTCAACAACGCGCCGTTTGTGTTCGACGACCAGGTCAAGCTGCTGGCGCCACCGTTCGCCGAGGACGCGCGCCAGGTGCCGCTGGAGATCGACGCGCGAGCGTTCAAGGGCCGTGTGGTGCGCATCTTCGCCTGGGCCGAATTGAACCCGTTGCCGAAAATCGTCGACTTCCAGCCCAAGGCCGGGGTGTTGCCGTGGCTGTCGCTGCGCATCCGCATCGAGCAGGCCACGCCGTTGCGCGCTGCGGTGCTCACCGATGACGGCGTGTGGCATGTGGGTTCCACCCTGATCGACGCCGCGGGCGGTGGCTGCACTGCGCCGAGCGTGGTGCGCACCCAGCCGGGTTGGGAAGAGCATATCGGTGAAGTGCTCGGCGGGCGCTACCCCCGTGGCGAGTTCAGCCGCGTGCGGGTGCAGGTGGCGCACCCGATGGATAACGGCATGGTCAGCGGCATCCCCGAGTTTTACCTCAACCACGCGCAATTGCTCGGCGACAAAGGCCAGGTCATGGCCGAGCTGGAGTTGTTCCCGGCGGTCAGTGAAAACCCCAACCTGGCCTTTGATATCGAAGGTGTCGGGCAAACCCGCCTGGTATTGCGCGACAACAGCGGCAACGAGTTCGACGCAGCCATCCCCTGACCAGAAGGAGCGCGGCATGCGCTGGATACTGTTGTTCTGCCTGGCCCTGAGCCTGCCTGCCGTGGCCGACCTGGACTACGCCCTCAAACCCCGGCAGATCGCCGAGGACACCTGGCTGCTGGAAGGCAGCACCGAGAATTTTGCCAAGGCCAATGGCGGCAATATCGTCAACGTCGCCTTTATCGTCACCCAGGCGGGCGTGGTAGTGATCGACACCGGGCCGTCCAAACGCTACGGCGAAGCCCTGCGCCAGGCCATCGCCAGCGTCACCCCTAAACCGGTGATCCAGGTATTGCTCACCCATCATCACCCCGACCATGCCCTTGGCAACCAGGCGTTCAAGGACGTGCCTATCGGCGCCCTGGCCGACACCACCAAGCTGCTGCATGAGCAGGGCGAAAGCATGGCGGAAAACCTCTATCGCATGGTCGGCGACTGGATGCGCGGCACCGAAGTGGTACTGCCGACACAGACGCTGGAACCCGGCGTGCGCAGCTTCGGCAACCACGATTTGCGTCTGCTGGCGCTTACCGGGCATACCGGCGCGGACCTGGCGATTCTCGACCAGACCACCGGCGTACTCTTCGCTGGCGACCTGGTGTTTTACCAGCGCGCCCTCACCACCCCGAACAGCCCAGGGCTTGCAGCCTGGCTGGCCGACATCGCCACCTTGCAAAACCTGCCCTGGACCCTGGTGGTGCCCGGCCATGGTCCGATTGCCACCGATGCGCAACCCTTTGAACAAATGCGCGACTACCTGACCTGGCTCGATCAACTGTTGCGTGACGGCGCCGCCCACGGCAGTGACATGACCGAGATGATCCGCAGCCCCATCCCTGAGCGCTTTGCCGCGATCAGCCTGAACCGCTATGAACTGATCCGCAGCGTCAGCCACCTGTACCCGCGCTATGAGCGCGAGCAGATGCACCCGCTACTAAGGAACTAGCAAACTCGATACTGCGGTCAATTGTGACAAGCGGCCCTGCGGCCAAGAATCTGCACCAGACCGGGAAAATTTCCCGGGTATAACAAAAAACCGCAGAGGTAGCCGTCATGACCCAACCCGCACGTCGCCAACCCTTCGCCTTGAGTGTGTTGCTCGGTGCCATCCTGTTGTCCGGCCAGGCCCTGGCCGCTGTCACCGACCAGGACATTCTCCAGGACCCGAAAAACCCCGAGCAGATCGTCACCAACGGCCTCGGGGTGCAGGGCCAGCGCTACAGCCCGCTGGACACGCTGAACGTGGACAACGTCAAGGAACTGCGCCCGGTCTGGGCGTTTTCGTTTGGCGGCGAGAAACAGCGCGGCCAGCAGGCCCAGCCGATGGTCAAGGACGGGGTGATGTACCTCACCGGGTCCTATTCGCGGGTGTTTGCGGTGGATGCGCGCACCGGCAAGAAACTCTGGCAATACGACGCGCGCCTGCCCGATGACATCCGCCCCTGCTGTGACGTGATCAACCGTGGCGTGGCGCTGTATGGCGACCTGGTGTTTTTCGGCACCCTCGACGCCAAGCTGGTGGCCCTGAACAAAGACACCGGCAAAGTGGTGTGGAGCAAAAAGGTGGCCGACCACAAGGAAGGCTACTCCATCAGCGCCGCGCCTCTGGTGATCAACGGCAAGCTGATCACCGGTGTGGCCGGTGGCGAGTTCGGCGTGGTCGGCAAGATCGAAGCCTACGACCCGAAAAACGGTGAATTGCTGTGGAGCCGACCCACCGTCGAAGGCCATATGGGCTACGTGTACAAAGACGGCAAGGCGGTGGAGAACGGCATCTCGGGTGGCGAAGCCGGCAAGACCTGGCCGGGCGACCTGTGGAAAACCGGCGGCGCCGCGCCTTGGCTGGGCGGCTACTACGACCCGGAAACCAACCTGCTGCTGTTCGGCACCGGCAACCCGGCACCGTGGAACTCCCACTTGCGCCCTGGCGACAACCTCTATTCGTCCTCGCGCCTGGCGTTGAACCCGGACGACGGCACCATCAAATGGCACTTCCAGAGCACGCCCCACGATGGCTGGGACTTTGACGGCGTGAACGAGCTGATCTCGTTCAACTACACCGAGGGTGGCAAAGAGATCAAAGCCGCGGCCACTGCTGACCGCAACGGTTTCTTCTATGTGCTGGATCGCACCAACGGCAAGTTCATCCGCGGTTTCCCGTTCGTGGACAAAATCACCTGGGCCACCGGCCTGGATAAGAACGGTCGGCCGATCTACAACGAAGCCAGCCGCCCCGGCGCGCCGGGCAGTGAAACCAAGGGCACCTCGGTGTTTGTCGCCCCCGCGTTCCTTGGCGCGAAGAACTGGATGCCGATGGCCTACAACCGCGACACCGGGCTGTTCTACGTGCCGTCCAATGAATGGGGCATGGACATCTGGAACGAAGGCATCGCCTACAAAAAAGGCGCGGCATTCCTCGGTGCGGGCTTCACCATCAAGCCGTTGAACGAGGACTACATCGGCGTACTGCGCGCCATCGACCCGAAAACCGGCAAGGAAGTGTGGCGCCACAAAAACTTCGCGCCGCTGTGGGGCGGGGTGCTGACCACCAAGGGCAACCTGGTCTTCACCGGCACGCCGGAAGGTTTCCTGCAAGCGTTCAACGCCAAGACCGGTGAGAAAGTCTGGGAGTTCCAGACCGGCTCTGGCGTGCTCGGCTCGCCGGTGACCTGGGACATGGACGGCGAGCAGTATGTCTCGGTGGTGTCCGGCTGGGGCGGCGCGGTGCCGCTGTGGGGCGGTGAAGTGGCCAAGCGCGTGAAGGACTTCAACCAGGGCGGCATGCTCTGGACCTTCAAGTTGCCCAAGGAGCTGGTGGCCAAGCACTAGTTCTACGACCAAATGACAACAACCCCCCTGCCAACGGCGCATTCGCCCGGCAGCGGGGGCTCTTTACTATCGGGTCATCGCCTGTTGACCGACAGGCCCGGACCCCGACAGAGGCCTCACCATGATCTACGCACAACCCGGCACCCCTGGCGCCGTCGTCAGCTTCAAGGCGCGCTATGGCAATTACATCGGCGGTGAATTTGTCGCGCCCGTCGATGGCAACTACTTCACCAACACCTCGCCGGTCACCGGCGAAGTCATCGCCGAATTCCCGCGCTCCAGCGCCGCCGATATCGAAAAAGCCCTCGACGCCGCCCACGCTGCCGCCGATGCCTGGGGCAAAACCAGCGCCCAGGACCGTTCTCTGGTGCTGCTGAAAATCGCCGACCGCATCGAGCAGAACCTTGAAGTACTGGCCGTGGCCGAAACCTGGGACAACGGCAAGGCCGTGCGCGAAACCCTCAACGCCGACGTGCCTCTCGCCGCCGACCACTTCCGTTACTTCGCCGGTTGCATCCGCGCCCAGGAAGGCGGTGCGGCCGAGATCAACGAGCTGACTGCGGCCTATCACTTCCATGAGCCGCTGGGCGTGGTCGGGCAGATCATCCCGTGGAACTTCCCGCTGCTGATGGCTGCGTGGAAACTCGCCCCCGCGTTGGCCGCCGGTAACTGCATCGTGCTTAAACCCGCCGAGCAGACGCCGCTGTCGATCATGGTATTTGCCGAGCTGATCCATGATCTGCTGCCACCGGGCGTGCTCAACATCGTGCAAGGCTTTGGCCGCGAAGCGGGGGAGGCGTTGGCCACCAGCAAGCGCATCGCCAAGATCGCCTTTACCGGCTCCACCCCGGTGGGCGCGCACATCATGCATGCCGCTGCCGAAAACATCATTCCGTCCACCGTGGAACTGGGCGGCAAGTCGCCGAACATCTTCTTTGAAGACATCATGCAGGCCGAACCGCAGTTCATCGAAAAGGCCGCCGAAGGTTTGGTATTGGCGTTCTTCAACCAGGGCGAAGTCTGCACCTGCCCATCGCGAGCGCTGGTGCAGGAGTCGATCTACGACGACTTCATGAAGGTGGTGATGCAGAAGATCGTCAAGATCAAGCGCGGCAACCCGCTGGACACCGAAACCATGGTCGGCGCCCAGGCGTCTGAACAGCAGTTCGACAAGATCCTCTCGTACCTCAAAATCGCCCAGGAAGAGGGCGCGGTGCTGCTCACCGGCGGCGCGGCCGAGCGCTTGGAGGGCGACTTGTCCAGCGGCTATTACATCCAGCCGACCCTGCTCAAGGGCCACAACAAAATGCGCGTGTTCCAGGAAGAAATCTTCGGCCCGGTGGTGGGCGTGACCACCTTCAAGGACGAAGCCGAAGCCCTGGCGATTGCCAACGACAGCGAATTCGGCCTCGGCGCCGGCCTGTGGACCCGCGACATCAACCGTGCCTACCGCATGGGCCGGGCGATCAAGGCCGGGCGTGTGTGGACCAACTGTTATCACCTGTACCCGGCGCACGCGGCGTTTGGCGGGTACAAGAAGTCCGGTGTGGGGCGTGAGAACCACAAGATGATGCTGGATCACTATCAGCAGACCAAGAACTTGCTGGTGAGCTACGACATCAATCCACTCGGGTTCTTCTAACCCTCAAGTTGCAATGCAATCCCCTGTGGGAGCTGGCTTGCTCGCGAAAGCGGTGTGTCAGTGATGGATGTGTTGACTGACACGACGCATTCGCGAGCAAGCCCGCTCCCACATTTTTGATCTCTGTATATCCGCGACTAATGCATACAGCCAATTGCTTCGAAAGTACCATTCACCCCTTCAACCCCCCATGCATTAATGACCAAACCGGAATCTTCCGGCACAACAAGAGGAACGCCCCATGTGGACTAAACCCGCGTTTACCGACCTGCGTATCGGCTTTGAAGTGACCATGTACTTCGCCAGCCGTTGATGCACCCCCCGGCCAGCCACGCGCTGGCCGGGACCGTTTGGGAGATGCCCCTTTGGTCTGATTGCATTCGCCCCCGGATCAGTTAGTGTGGAGCGCATTCTTCCAAAATAATAAAAACAGGCTTTCCAATGAGCCCAAACTTGAGCCTCCTGCGTAAATTCGTTTCTCCTGAAATCATCTTTGGTGCCGGCTGCCGGCACAACGTCGGTAACTACGCCAAGACCTTTGGTGCGCGCAAGGTGCTGGTGGTCAGCGACCCCGGGGTGATCGCCGCCGGTTGGGTCGCCGATGTGGAAGCCAGTCTGCAGGCCATCGGTATCGACTATTGCCTGTACAGCGCGGTTTCGCCCAATCCCCGTGTGGAAGAGGTGATGACCGGCGCCGAGGTGTATCGCGAAAACCACTGTGACGTGATCGTCGCCATCGGCGGCGGCAGCCCCATGGACTGCGGCAAGGCCATCGGCATTGTGGTGGCCCATGGGCGCAGCATCCTTGAGTTCGAAGGGGTGGACACCATTCGCGTGCCCAGCCCGCCGCTGATCCTGATCCCTACCACCGCCGGGACGTCGGCGGATGTGTCGCAGTTCGTGATCATCTCCAACCAGCAAGAACGCATGAAGTTCTCCATCGTCAGCAAGGCGGTGGTGCCGGATGTATCGCTGATCGACCCGGAAACCACCGCCAGCATGGACCCGTTCCTGTCGGCCTGTACCGGCATCGACGCGTTGGTGCATGCCATTGAGGCGTTTGTCTCCACTGGCCACGGCCCGCTCACCGACCCCCATGCGCTGGAAGCCATGCGCTTGATCAACGGCAACCTGGTGCAGATGATCGCCAACCCCAGCGACATTGCCCTGCGCGAGAAGATCATGCTCGGCAGCATGCAGGCCGGGCTGGCGTTCTCCAATGCGATCCTCGGGGCGGTGCACGCTATGTCCCACAGCTTGGGCGGCTTCCTCGATTTGCCCCATGGCCTGTGCAACGCGGTGTTGGTGGAGCATGTGGTGGCGTTCAACTACAGCTCGGCGCCAGAGCGCTTCCAGGTGATTGCCGAGACCTTTGGCATCGACTGCCGAGGCCTGAATCATCGGCAGATCTGCGGGCGCTTGGTGGATCATCTGATCGCGCTCAAACATGCGATTGGCTTTCACGAGACCCTAGGCCTGCACGGCGTGCGCGTGGCGGATATTCCGTTTTTGTCCGAGCATGCGATGGATGACCCGTGCATCCTCACCAACCCTCGGGAGTCGAGCCAGCGTGACGTCGAGGTCGTCTATGGCGAAGCACTCTGACGACCAGCAACGGGCTCTCTCTGCGCTGTTGGGGCTGGGCGACCAGTCGGCGCGCAAGAGTCATTACCCGGAACTGACCGCACGGCTGGACGAGCTGGAGGCCGAGCGCAAGCGCTATATCCGCCTCAACGACGAACTGGAGCAACGCGTTGCCGCCCGCACCGATGAATTGCTGGAAGCCAACCTCAATCTGCGCGCCGCCCGCGATGCCGCCGAGGCTGCCAACCGCAGCAAGGATAAATACCTCGCTGCCGCCAGCCATGACCTGCTGCAACCGCTCAACGCCGCACGTTTGCTGATCGCCACCTTGCGTGAGCGGCAGTTGCCCGAGGTCGAACAGGTGTTGGTGGAGCGTACGCACCAAGCGCTGGAAGGCGCCGAGGATTTGCTCACCGACCTGCTGGATATCTCGCGGCTGGACCAGGCGGCGGTCAAGCCGGATGTGGCGCTGTATCGCCTGGATGAAGTGTTTGCGCCGCTGGTCTCGGAGTTTCAATCGGTGGCCCAGGCCGCCGGGCTGAACCTGCGGGTGCATATGGGGCGGTATGCCGTGCGTACCGACTTGCGGCTGTTGACGCGGATTCTGCGCAACTTCTTGAGCAATGCCTGCCGCTACACCGACGAAGGTTGCATCCTGCTCGGCGCGCGACGTCGAGGCGATTGCCTGCGCCTGGAAGTGTGGGACACCGGCCGCGGGATTGCGGCGGATCGGCTGGAGGCGATCTTTCTGGAGTTCAACCAGCTGGATGTGGGGCGCGCAGCGGACCGCAAAGGGGTGGGGCTGGGGTTGGCGATTGTGGAACGCATCGCCGAAATCCTTGGCTACCCGATTGCCGTGCGCTCCTGGCCGGGGCGGGGCTCGATGTTCAGTATCGAGGTGCCCCTGAGCGCCGAAATGCCCTTGCCGATCAGCCAACTGCCGGTGCAGCCGACTACTGGCAACCCGCTGCCGGGGCGGCGGTTGCTGGTGATCGACAACGAAACCAGCATCCTCGAAAGCATGAGTGCCCTGCTTGAACAGTGGGGCTGCGAAGTGCTCACCGCCACCGATGAAGCTGGCGCCATGGACGCATTGCAGGGCAGGGCGCCGGAGCTGATCCTGGCGGACTACCACCTGGACCATGGGGTGGTGGGGTGTGAGGTGGTCAAGCATCTGCGCGAGCATTTTTCCTGCAAGATTCCGGCGGTGATCATCACGGCCGACCGCACCGACCAGTGCCGCCGTGCGTTGCGCCGCCTGGAAGCGCCGTTGCTGAACAAACCGGTAAAACCCGGGAAGTTGCGGGCGGTGTTGAGCCAGTTGCTCAGCTGAACTTGCCCTGTTAACCCAATCAAAATGTGGGAGCGGGCTTGCTCGCGAATGCGGAGTGTCAGTCAACACATTCATTACTGAACCACCGCTTTCGCGAGCAAGCCCGCTCCCACATTTGGATCTGCGTCAGGCTGAGTATTTGAGTACAACACAAGTCAGTCGCTTGATACTGGTCAACACCTCCTGCGCCAATCTGCGCCATGCTCAAGGCTTGATTTAGAGCCTTGGAGCCCCCCATGAGCGCAGCATCCTTCAAACTACCCTTGGTGGGCCTGGTCATCGCCGTACTGGTGATGGCCGGCGTGCTGCTGTTGCCGCTGCCCGCCGATTTGCCGGTGGCTGGGCATCGCATGCTGGCGATCCTCGCGTTTGCGGTGGTGGTGTGGATCACCGAGGCGGTGTCCTATGAGGCCAGCGCGATCATGATCACGTCCTTGATGGCGTTTTTGCTGGGCACCGCACCGTCGCTGCAAGACCCCACGCATTTGATCGGCACCAGCCCGGCCATCAGCATGGCGCTCACCGGGTTTTCCAACCCGGCGCTGGCGCTGGTGGCGGGTGCGTTGTTTATCGCGGCGGCCATGACCCACACCGGGCTGGACCGGCGTATCGCGCTGGTGACCTTGAGCCGGGTTGGCACCAGCACCCGACGCATTCTGCTGGGGGCGATTGCGGTGACTATCCTGCTCAGCCTCGTAGTGCCCAGCGCCACGGCGCGCAGTGCCTGTGTGGTGCCGATCATGATGGGGGTGATTGCCGCGTTCGGCGTGGACAAGCGCTCCAACATCGCCGCAGGGATCATGATCGTGGTGGCTCAGGGCACCAGCATCTGGAACGTCGGCATCCAGACCGCCGCCGCGCAAAACCTGCTGACCGTGGGCTTTATGGACAAGATGCTCGGCCAGAGGGTGTCGTGGATCGATTGGTTGATCGCGGGGGCGCCGTGGGCGCTGATCATGTCGGCGGTGTTGCTGTTTTTGGTGCTCAAGCTGCTGCCACCAGAGACCGACAGCATTCCCGGCGGTAAGGAAGCAGTGGCCCAGTCGTTGGTGGACATCGGCCCAATGACCGGGCCACAGAAGCGCCTGCTGGCCGTCTCGGTGCTGTTGCTGCTGGCCTGGGCCACCGAAGGGCGCCTGCACAACTTCGACACCACCTCGACCACCTACGCAGGTTTGGTGTTCTTGCTGCTGCCGGGCATCGGCGTGATGACCTGGAAGGATGTGCAGTCACGCATTCCGTGGGGCACGGTGATTGTGTTTGGGGTGGGCATCAGCCTGGGCACGGCGTTGCTGACCACACAGGCCGGGCAGTGGCTGGGTTCTGCCGTCGTGGCGCATACCGGGCTGGATCAGGTTGGACCGTTGGGGGTGTTTGCGATCCTGGGGGCATTTTTGATTCTGATCCACCTGGGCTTTGCCAGTGCCACGGCGTTGACGTCAGCGCTGTTGCCGATCCTGATTGCGGTGTTGCAGACCTTGCCGGGGGATTTCAGCCGGTTGGGTATGACCATGCTGTTGGGCTTTGTGATGAGCTACGGGTTCATCCTGCCGATCAATGCGCCGCAAAATATGGTGTGTTTGGGGACTGGGACGTTTACGGCGCGGCAGTTTGCCAAAGTGGGGATTCTGGTAACGTTGATTGGCTATGGGCTGATGCTGGTGTTTGCCGCCACCTACTGGAGCTGGCTCGGCTGGATCTGACCGCGCTTAAGCAACGTTGCGCATGCCGCGGTCTTGACGGGGTGGCATGCCCGTGCGGGTTTACTGTGGTTTAGCTAATTCAACTGCAAGCTGTAACAGAAATATTTTGCGACAGGATTCAGACCGCCTCCTTTTAACTTTCATGCCCATGCCGCCGTTATATGACTGCGCGTGACGGTTGTGTGTTGTTGAATCGAGGAATGACGATGAAAAAATACATAATAAACGGGTTGCTGGTTTGTGCGGCGGTTGCTCCGTTCTCTCTGGCTAATGCAGCGTGTTCTTTTGAGAGCAAGAAAGGTGTTGATAATTTCACCTATGCGGTTTCTGACGAGGATTGCAAGCTTATTAAGTTTGATGGCGAGAGTGTGGTGACTATTCGGCTTAAATATCCATCTATGAAATTGGTTGGGTATAAAGATAGAGCTGCCGATGTGGTGACTTTGAAGGTATCTCCGATTAATGCGCCTCCGTTTGATATTGATCGGGCGTACTTGGAAGCTGTCGTCGTTAGCTCTTTAGATGGTGTTGATTTGTTGGAGGGTAAGAATTCGGTCTATAGGGTGTTAGGTCGCGACGGGACTAATGCATATATTTCAGATGGGCAGGCAATTTATATTGGCAGAAGGGCTTATGAGAATAAGCTACTGGCTCATTACACGTTTAGTCATGAGATTTCAGACATAAAAAAAATCGACGAGTTTGTGTCGGATTTTTTAGATCGCTTTCTGGTTGATTAAGGTGAGGTCATCAAGATGATCCAGGTTGCTTTGACGGACGCTGATATTTCCTATCTTAAAGGTCGGCTGTCTGTCTATGATTATGCTGGCGGTTATCATTACCTTTATGAGGTCGTTCAGAATGCCGTTGCTAATGAAAAGGATGAGGCAGTAAGAGATCAGTTATTAATGACTGCAAATTGGCTTATTTCTGCGAAATCAATTAATAATATTGATGGGTCATGGGTAAGTGATCTCGTATTGCACTCAATGAAGTACGCGGTTGAACAATCTGGGCGGACATTTACTGGCGCTATGTATCAAAATGCCTCGGACATATTGGCACGTCAGGTCATTTCAGAATTCATAGAGTCCAGAGGTGTTTTGCCAATTCAGGAGGTGATTGAAAGAGATGTTAAATCTGCAGTAGAACAGCTTGGTTTGCAACCATGGCAATGGGGCGGCACATTGGGTGATGTATTTCCCATGTGGATGGGCGGTTTAGGGCATGACTTTGTTGAAGTGCCGGGTGATACATTTTTGGAGGTGATGGATAATTGGACGACGGTCATTATTCAAAATGTCGCTGCGATTGGTATGGTTTTCGAAAAGAGAGCCACTATCTACTCTGCGATTGTTTCTGCGGCTGCCAATGTCGCATTGAATCACTTGTTGCCCTGGAGCGAAGAGTTGGATATTTCACTGCCTGTAGGGCCGGGTGGAGGTGTTACAGGTGACGGTGGAGGTGGTGGCCCCACGGGTGTGACTTCGGGCTCTAATGTTCATGGTGAAGGCGGCGGCGTCTCCGTGACATCTGGCGAGCCGCCTACTGCAACGGTGGATATTTTCTTGGAGAGCGTCGGCGGCCTTGAGTATATTAGCCCGGATCAACTGGCGAGAATGAAATGCGCTCTTGAGGGGAAAGTCGATCCTTTGATTTTGGATCTGGTCGGCGAGGGTGTAAAACTTACAAGCGTGTTCGAGTCTCCCGTCCAGTTTGATATGAAGCACGACGGTCAAAAGGTACAGACGGGCTGGAGCGGTAACGGCGAAGGTATTGTTGTTATGGATCTCAATAAAAATGGCACGATCGATGATATATCAGAACTTCTGTCTGAATACTTTGGCGCTGCGCAGGGCAGCCCTGAGTCTGCAAGTATAAAGACATTCGAAAACGCGTTTTATGCGTTACGCAGCTTGGACAGTAATAATGACTCTGTATTTGATCGTCAGGATGCGGCATGGGCTGAAGTGAAAGTCTGGATTGATGCCAATCATGATGGCAACCCCTGGACCAGCGCCGGCAGGGTAAGCGAGCTGTATTCACTCGATGAGCTGGGTATCTCCCAAATAGACTTGAACTTTGTCCGCCAGTCCGCAGACGTGAGAAACGATAACGACGTGGTTGCGGCAGGTCGTTTTACTCAGGGCGGAGTAGTCAAAGAGGCTGTGGCGGTTAATTTTTCTACGATGGCTTCTAACGAAGTGCCGGATTTTGCGCTTGCTGGGCTGGCATCTACGAGCACTGACCTGTGGGTGGCTTGAGACAAGTGGCATTGCATTCGCTCGCAGGTGCTTCATTGATCATTCAGTGGTTCGTGATGGCAAGATGAACTCCCCTCAGGTTTACTACTCTCTGAGTATGGTTTTACCGACACCCCCGGTCGGGTCATCTAGGTCAGTGAATGAACAAATACACTCCCCGCACTTGGGAGCCCCACGAACGCCCGAACCTGCCCGGTTCGCCGTCGACGCCGTTGCATCCCACGCACAAGCGCTGGCTGTTTGCGATGGTCGGCGTTCTTGTCGCCATCACCGGTGGCCTGGGCAACGCGTTGGTGATCGCCAACCTGCAATACCTGCAAGGCGCACTGGGTGCGACCACCTCCGAAATGGCCTGGCTGCCCGCCGCCTACGTAATGACCAACGTGTGCATGAACCTGCTGTTGGTGAAGTTTCGCCAGCAATTCGGCTTGCGGGCGTTTACCGAGGTGTTCCTGGTGCTGTATGCGCTGGTGACTTTTGGGCATTTGTTCGTCAACGACCTCAGCTCGGCGATTGCGGTACGGGCAGCCCACGGCATGGTGGGAGCTGCGCTCAGTTCATTGGGCTTGTACTACATGATCCAGGCATTCCCGGCCAAGTGGCGCTTAAAGGCGCTGGTTTTGGGCCTGGGCACGGCGCAGTTGGCGTTGCCGCTGGCGCGGTTGTTCTCCGAAGACCTGCTGCAAATCGCTGAATGGCGCGGCCTTTACCTGTTCGAACTGGGCATGGCGCTGATTTGCCTGGGCTGTGTGTTTCTGCTCAAACTGCCGCCGGGCGACCGCTTCAAGACCTTTGAAAAACTCGACTTTCTCACTTTTGCCGTGCTCGCCACCGGCGTGGCGTTGCTGTGCGCGGTGCTGTCCCTGGGGCGTATCGACTGGTGGCTGGAAGCGCCGTGGATCGGTGTGGCTTCAGCCTGTTCCCTGGTGTTGATCATGGCTGGTCTGGCCATCGAGCATAACCGCGCCAACCCGATGCTGATGACCCGCTGGCTGGGTAGCGGGGTGATGATTCGCCTGGCGCTGGCGGTGATCCTGATTCGCATGGTGTTGTCGGAGCAGTCAACCGGCGCCGTGGGGTTCATGCAGGTGCTGAACATGAGCTACCAGCAGATGCACACGCTGTATGTGGTGATGCTGGCCGGGGCGATTGCGGGGCTTGCCGTGAGCGCGCTGACCATCAACCCGGCGCACCTGTTGATGCCGCTGGTGATTTCCCTGGCGTTGATGGCCACAGGCTCGGTGATGGACAGTTTCTCCAGCAACCTGACCCGGCCGCAGAACCTGTATATCAGCCAGTTCCTGCTAGGCTTCGGCGGTACGTTCTTCCTCGGGCCGACCATGGTGTTGGGCACCAAGAACGTGCTGGCCAACCCACGCAACCTGGTGAGTTTTTCGGTGATGTTCGGCATCTGCCAGAACCTCGGCGGCCTGATTGGCGCCGCGTTGCTGGGCACGTTCCAGATTGTGCGGGAGAAGTTTCATTCCAGCATGATCGTCGAACACCTGACCTTGCTCGACCCGCGTGTGGCGGCGCGGGTGAGCAGCGGCGGCTCGGCCTACGGCGGGATCATTGCCGACCCTGAGTTGCGCAACCTGATGGGCATCCGCAGCCTGGCTACGGCGGCGACCCGTGAGGCGAATGTAATGGCCTACAACGATGTGTTCATGCTGATCGCGATTATCGCGATGCTGACCATGATCTGGATCTTTATCCGCAGTCTGTGGCTGATGAGCACCACTAAAGCAGCAGCCACTCCCGTTCAACCCAGCGGCGCACCTTCATGACCGAACCTTCCACCACGACCACTACCGCCATTGCTTCCACCCCCGAAGGCAGCACACCGCCCGGCGCCGTGCCTACTGAGCTGCGGCCGCTACGGGTGCGGATTATCTCGTCCCTGGGCTTTGCCGCGATTGCCATCGTCGGTGTGCTGATCGTGCTGTATGCCTGGCAACTGCCGCCGTTCAGCAGCGCGGTGGAAACCACCGAAAACGCCCTGGTGCGCGGGCAGGTCACCATCATCGGGCCGCAACTGGCTGGCTACGTGTTTGAAGTGCCGGTGCAGGACTTCCAATACGTGAAGGCTGGCGACCTGTTAGTGCGCCTCGATGACCGCATCTACAAGCAGCGCCTGGACCAGGCCCTGGCACAACTGGCGGTGCAAAAAGCCTCGTTGGCCAATGTGGTGCAACAACGCAACAGCGCCGAAGCCACCATCAAGCTGCGTCAGGCGGCATTGGCGGACAGCCAGGCCCAGGCGCGTAAAAGCCAGGCCCAGGCGCGTAAAAGCCAGGCCGACTTACGCCGTAATGAAGAGCTGATCAGTGACGGTTCCGTCTCCAAGCGCGAGCTGGATGTAACCCGTGCAGCCAATGCGCAGACCCTCGCGGCGGTAGCGCAAGCCCAGGCCAGCCTGGAAATTGCGCGGCAGGATTTGCAAACCGTGATCGTCAACCGTGGCTCCTTGGAAGCCGCGGTAGCCAGTGCCGATGCGGCGGTGGAACTGGCGCGGATCGACCTATCCAACACCCGTATCACCGCGCCCCGTGACGGCCAGTTGGGGCAGATTGGCGTGCGCCTTGGTGCCTACGTCAACTCCGGTGCGCAGTTGATGGCGTTGGTGCCGCCGCAACTGTGGGTGATCGCCAACATGAAGGAAACCCAGATGGATAACGTGCAGGTGGGGCAGCCGGTGACGTTCACGGTGGATGCGCTGAACCACCGCAAGTTTCACGGCACGGTGCAGCATATTTCGCCAGCCACGGGCTCGGAGTTCAGCTTGTTGCAGGCGGACAATGCCACCGGCAACTTTGTGAAGATTGCCCAGCGGGTGCCGGTAAGGATTACGGTGGACCCGGATCAGGCCGAGAGCGAGCGGTTGCGGCCGGGGTTGTCGGTGGTGGTGAGTATTGATACCGCAGGGCGCCTTAAGAACAGCCCGCCCTGATACTGATACACCGCAAATTAAAATGTGGGAGCGGGCTTGCTCGCGAAAGCGGTGTATCAGTAAAAGAACTTATTACTGACCCACCGCTTTCGCGAGCAAGCCCGCTCCCACATTTGGAATATATTTCAAAGTGAATTCGAGGCGGGTCGACTGACCCTGCTCTAGCAATTTCAACCCCGGTCTTGCTGGAAGATGGTGAGCATTCACCGGATGACTCACCGGCTCAACACAAAAGAACCCAAGCCCCGGCGGGCAAAACAACAGGAAGTAATCCGCGCCGCTGGCCTGGCATTCCAGGGTGTATCCCAACTCCGGCTGCTCGATCAGACAGTGCCCATCCCACTGGCAAAACCCATTGTCTACCAAGCTTTCTGGTAGGGATTTGAGCGGCTGGAAGTTCCACTCATCCGGCACAGGCACCAACCCGGTGGGCAGCTTGGACGCATCGCTCAGCCATACTTGGGATGCCTTGGCCTGCAAGCGAGTGCCGGCTGTGCGTGGGAAATAGGGGTGCAAACCCAACCCATGCCAGGCGGGCTTTTCCGCCAAGTGAGTGACCCGCAAGGTGATGCTCAGCTCACCGTTATCCAACCTGAACCGCTGCTCGGCGCGATAGGCAAACGGGGTATCACACACCACCTCAAGCAGCGCTTCATTCGCCGATTGGCTGACCACGTGCCATGCCTGTTGCCAGGCCGAGCCGTGGATCGGTAGCGGGTCGGTGGGGCTATTGGGTGTCAACGCCAGCCAAGCGTCGGGGTTGTCGAAACCGCCTTCGCCGATGCGGTTGGACCAAGGGGCCAGCGGGTAGCACCCCAGTTTTCCGGGGAGCTGGGCGTGTTCATCGTTATGGCGCAGCAGCGGTTGGCCGGTGGCGGTGACGTGCCAGTTGGCGATGCTGCCGCCGATGGCGGGGGCGAGGGTGAGGTGGGTGAGGTGATCGCGCAGTTCAATGAGGTCTGAAGGCATGATTTCCCGCCATACGAATTAGAACAAACACAGAAGATCAAAATGTGGGAGCAGGCTTGCTCGCGAATGCGGTGGGTCAGTCACACACCTGTCACCTGACACACCGCTTTCGCGAGCAAGCCCGCTCCCACACTCGATCTCCACTGTTTGATGAAGTGGGTTTACAGCACCAACCCCGGTAACCACAGCGACAGCGCCGGAATATAAGTCACCGCCATCAACACCAGAAACAGCACCCCGTAAAACGGCAGCAACGCCTTCACGGTCTTCTCGATGCTGGTCTTGCCCACCGCCGCGCCCACAAACAATACCGCGCCCACTGGCGGGGTAATCAGCCCGATGCCAAGGTTCACCAGCATGATCATGCCAAAGTGCACCGGGTCGACCCCAATGCCGAGGATCACTGGCATCAGGATCGGCGTGAGGATCAGGATCAGCGGCGCCATGTCCATCACCGTGCCCAGCAACAGCAGCATGGCGTTGATGCACATCAGGATCACGTAGCGGTTGTCCGACAGGGTCAGGAACAGCGTGGTGATCTTCGCCGGAATCTGCATCAGGGTCATGATGTAGCCGAAGCTGGCGGCGAAGGCGATCAGGATCATCACGATGGAAATGGTGCGCACCGTGCGGTGCATCAACTTGGGCAGCTCGCGCCATTTGTAGTCGCGGTAGATGAACATGGTCACGAAGAACGCCCACAGCACGGCAATGGCGGCGGATTCGGTGGCGGTGAAGATGCCCGAGAGGATACCGCCGAGGATGATCACCATGGCCATCAGGCCCCAGAGCGCGTCGGCGCAGATTTTGAGGGCTTGCTTGAGGGGGATGACTTCGCCCTTGGGGTAGTCGCGCTTTTTGGCGAAGATCAGGCACAGCACCATCAGGCATGCGCTCATCAGCAAACCCGGCACCACACCCGCCATGAACAGCGAGGCAATCGATACGGTGCCACCCGCTGCCAGGGAATAGAGCACCGAGTTATGGCTGGGCGGGGTCAGCAGGGCTTGAACCGAGCCGCTGATGGTCACCGCCGTGGCGAATTCCCGTGGATAGCCACGGCGTTCCATTTCCGGGATCAGCACCGAGCCTACCGAGGCCGTATCGGCCACCGATGAGCCGGAGATGGCGCCAAAAAACGTCGAGGCCATGATGTTCACCAACGACAGGCCGCCGCGCACAAAGCCCACCAGCACCCCGGCAAACGCCACCAGCCGGCGCGACATGCCGCCTTCGGCCATGATCGCTCCGGCCAGCACAAAGAACGGGATCGCCATCAGCGAAAACTTGTTCACCCCGCCCGCCACCTGGATCATCAAGGCCTGGAACGGAATGTCGATCCACCACGCGCCGATCAGCGCCGACAAGCCCAGGGCGTAGGCCACCGGCATGCCGATCAGGATCAAGGCGATAAAGCTGCCCAGCAGAATCAATGCGTCCATATCAGGCGGCCTCTTCGCTTTCTTCAACCAGGTCAAAGCGCACCACGCGGCGTTGGCTTTGGTCGCCCAGCAGGAGTTTTTCCAGCACGAACACCAGGGTCAGCAGCCCGCCAATCGGGATCGGCATATAGGTGATACCGACGCGCAGAGTGGGGATGGCACTCATGAACTGGTTCCAGGTGGCCATGCACAACTTGCTGCCCCAAATGGTCATGAACAGGCAGATGGTCGCCATCAACAGTTGAGACAGGATGCCGACCAGGCGGCGCTGTTGCGGTGGCAGGCGGTCGGTGATCATGGCCACCGACATATGTGCCCCGGCGCGGTAACTGGCGGCGGCGCCGATGAAGGTGAACACCAGCATCAGCAGGATGGCGGTGGGCTCCGGCCAACTGGAGCCGGTGCCGAGGATGTAGCGGGCGAAGATGCCCCAGGGGATGATCAGCGCGACCCCCAGGACCGAGAGGCCGGCGACCCAGATGCAGGTCATGTACAGGCGGTCGTTGATGCGCAGCAGTAAATTCTTCATGGCGTTCACCGTAACCGGGCGCGTCAGTACGGACCGCGCCGGGCCTTGCTAGGGAAGGGGGCGTTACTGAACGGCGTCGATGCGCTTGATGATGTCGGCGTACGCCGCACCGTATTTGGCGCGCACCGGCGCGGTGGCGTCATAGAAGGGTTTTTTGTCGACGGTGATGAATTCCACACCCGCCGCCTTGAGCTTGGCTTCGCTGCTGGCGGACTTGGCGTCCCACAGCACGCGCTCGTCGGCCTGGGCGGCTTTGGCGGCATTTTTCACCATGACTTGCTGCGCGGGGGTGAGTTTGTTCCAGGTGATTTTCGACATCACGATGGGCTCGGGCAGGATCAAATGCTCGGTCAAGGTGTAGAACTTGGCGTTCTGGAAGTGGTTGTGTTCCAGCAGGGTCGGCGGGTTGTTTTCCGCGCCGTCGATAACGCCGGTCTGTAGGGCGCTGAAAATCTCGCCGGTGTCCATGGCAATGCCATTGGCGCCCATTTCATTGAACGCCTCGATGAACAACGGGTTGCCCTGCACGCGGATCTTCATGCCCTTGAGGTCTTCGATCTTGCGCACGGGCTTTTTGCTGTAGACGTTACGCGTGCCACCGTCCATCCACGCCAGGGCCACCAGGCCGAACTCGGAGTCGGTGATCTTGGCGAGGATTTCATCGCCGATTTCACCGTCGATGACCTTGCGCATATGCGCCTGGTCGCGGAATACGAACGGCAGGTTGAACACGTTCACGTCCGGCACCACCGGCCCGACGATGCCAAGGCTGACCCGGGCCATTTGGATCGCGCCGACCTGGGCCTGTTCGACCACTTCTTTCTCGGAGCCCAGTACGCCGCCGGGGAAGAACTTGAAGGTCAGTTCGCCATTGCTTTCCTTGGTGAGGGCGGCGCCCATGTTTTTCTCGGCGACCACCGTGGGGTAGCCGTCGGGGTGGATGTCGGCGAATTTGATTTCCAGCGCCTGGGCGGCGCTGCTGAGGGTGATGAATGCAGCGGCGAGCAAGGTGCGTTTGAAGTCCATGGGGTGCGTCTCCTGTCTTGTTATTTTTGTATTCAAGGCACAGCGATGCAGCTAGGCGGTGAAGCGGGGCTCAGGCAGTCCTTGGACGCCGGGGTTGAGGGCGAATACGCCGCCGGACAGCGACTGCTCACTCTGGTCATCACGGATCGAGGTGACGAACAGGGTGTCCAGCCGACTGCCGCCAAAGGCGCACATGGTGGGTTTTTTCACCGGGACGGTGAGGGAGCGGTCGAGGCGACCGTCGGGGGTGAAGCGGTGGATCAGGCCGGCGTCGTTGGCGCAGATCCAGTAGCAGCCATCGGCGTCTACCGCGGCGCCGTCGGGGCGGCCCGGGTGTGGGTGCATATCCACGAATACGCGGCGGTTGGACGGGGTGCCGGTGCTGGTGTCGTAGTCGAAGGCCCAGATTTGTTGCACCAGCGGGTGGGAGTCCGAGGCGTACATCGTGCGGCCATCGGGGCTGAAGGCCAGGCCATTGAGGGTGATGAAACCGCCCAGTTGGGCATGGGGCGCGGCGCCTGAGGCGTAGCGGTAGAGGGTGCCCTCGGCCGCATTCAAACCCATGTTCAACACCATGCTGCCGGCCCAGAACCGGCCCTGGCGATCACAGCGGCCGTCGTTCAGGCGCATGTCCGCGCGAGGGTGTTCGATGTTGGCCAATAGTGCGGTGTCGAGGCTGCCGTCATTGTGCGGGGTGAGCTGGAAAAAGCCGGTTTCCATGCCCGCGACCCAGTTGCCCGCCTCAGTGCGCGCGATGCACGCGAGCATCTCCGGGGCTTTCCACGCGGCGACGTGGCCGGTGGCAGCGCTCCAGCGTTGCAGCCCACCGTTGGGAATATCCACCCAATACAGGGCGTTTTCCTCGGGCACCCACACCGGGCATTCGCCCACGGCATTGCGGGCGTCGACAATCAATTCGGCCGTCATGGGTCAGTCCCCGAACGGGCCGGCGGCACAGAACGCTCCGCCTTGATAGACCTTGGCCGGGTCATCGGCGGCGACAGGCGGTTGGGTTTCGACTTGGGCGCGGAAGACTTCGGAGTTGTCCTTGGGCGCAAAACCCAGGTGCGCGGCGTAGCGGTTGTCCCACCAGGTGTCGAGGTTGTCCGACATGCCATAAACCACGGTGTGGCCGACGTTGGGGGTGTAGAGCGCACGTTCCAGCAATTGGGTAAGGTCGTCGAAGCTCAGCCAGGTGTGCATCATCCGGCGGTTCTGTGGTTCTGGGAACGAGGAGCCGATGCGGATACTCACGGTCTCGATGCCGTAGCGGTCGAAGTAAAAGCTGGCCATGTCTTCGCCGTAGGACTTGGACAGGCCGTAGTAGCTGTCTGGGCGGCGCGGGGAGTGGGCGTTGAGCTGTTCGCCCTGCTTGTAGAAGCCGATCACGTGGTTGGAACTGGCGAAGATCACGCGCTTGACGCCATGGCGGCGCGCGGCTTCGTAAATATGGAAAATACCGCTGATATTGGCGCCCAGCACTTCTTCGAAGGAACGCTCCACCGACACACCGCCGAAATGCAGGATGGCATCGACGCCTTCCACCAGATGGTGCACGGCTTGTTTGTCGGCGAGGTCGCAGGGCTGGACTTCTTCGTGGGCCTGGGCCGGTGCCATGTTGGCGATGTCCGACAGGCGCAGCACTTGAGCGTAGGGACGCAGGCGTTCGCGCAGGACTTTGCCCAGGCCGCCGGCGGCACCGGTGAGCAGTAGGCGGTTGAAGGGAACAGGCGGGGTGGCGGTGGTGGTCATGTGGGTTCCATTATTGTTGTAGGTTGTCGTATGACTTGATCGAAGTATCGTTAGAGATTCCCCAGCTTGTCAACGCTCCTCCAGACAAATGAGATTCAAATGTGGGAGCGGGCTTGCTCGCGAATACAGTGTGTCAGTCGCTAAATTTATTGGCTGATCCACCGCATTCGCGAGCAAGCCCGCTCCCACATGGGTTCTGAGGTGTTTGTGGGATTAAATTTACAGCAACGAAATCGGGTAACTGATAAAGATCCGATTCTCATCAAATTCATTGTTACTAAAATCCCGGCGCATCGTCGCGTTCCGCCAGCGCACATTCAGATCCTTTAGCGCACCACTCTGCACCGTGTACGCCAACTCCGACTCCCGGCCCCACTCCTTGCCATCGGTGATCGCCCCGGTGTGCACGTTACTGCCGCTGATGTAGCGGTTCATCATCGTCAGCCCCGGTACGCCCAGCACCACGAAGTTGAAGTCATGCCGTACCTGCCAGGACTTCTCCTTGGCGTTGTCATAACTGGCGTTGTAGCTGTCGTTGGCCAGGGTGCCGCCGCTGGTGCCGTTGACCCGCATCCATACGCTGTCACCGGTGAGTTTCTGCAAGCCCACGTAGAACGTGTTGCCGTTGTACTTGGCCGAGAGCAGGGCAAAGGCGGTTTTGTTATCGAGGTCGCCAGCCAGGGCGCTGCCGTCTTCCTTGCCGTTGAAGAAGCCAAGGTTGGCGCCCAGGGTCCAGTCGCCCACGGGCTGGCTGTGGGTCAGGTTGAAGTACTGCTGCTGGTAGATATCAGTCAGCTCGGCGTACCACACACCGACCTGGGTGCGTTTGTCGTTGAAGCTGTATTCGCCGCCGCCGAAGTTGAAACGGTCGGAGGTGAACGCGGCTTTGCCGTTCATGAACATGTCTTCCATGCTCGCGTCGTTGCGCGGGCTGTTGCCGCGAAATTGGCCGCCGTAGAGGGTCAGGCCGGCGATTTCATTGGAGGTGACCTGGCCGCCACGGAAGGTCTGGGGCAGGGAACGGCCATCGTCGGAGCGCAGGATCGGCAGCACCGGCATCCATTCGCCGACCTTCAATTCGGTCTTCGACAATTTGGTTTTCAGCGCCACACCCAGCCGACCGAAATTGTCGGCGGGGCGGCCATCGTCGTGGATCGGCAATAACTGCGTGCCACCGGTGCCTTTGCCGCCGTCGAGCTTTTGCGAATACAGGCCCAGCACGTCAATGCCAAAGCCGACTGTGCCTTGGGTGAAGCCGGACTTGGCGTCGAGAATGAAGTTTTGCGTCCACTCTTCGGCCTTGGCCTGGGGGTTGGTCGGGTTGGTAAAGTTGCGGTTGAAGTAGGCGTTGCGCAGGTTGAGCGTGGCCTTGGCATCTTCGACAAAGCCGTCGGCCTGGGCGTTGAGTGGGAGGGTGAAGGCGAGGCTGCCGAAACTGATAAAACCCAGACGTGCGCAGGAATTGCGGGCGAATTGACTCACAGTGAAGCTCCCTTTCTTTTGTTGTTTTTATTATTTGTTATACGTTGTCGTACAACATTGATGGGGATATTTGCGGGGTTTTTGCGGGTTGTCAACCAGAAGTTATACGATGACCTCGCCAGCCCAGGTCAAAAGTGGGCACGGTTCAAGTGTGGGAGCGGGCTTGCTCGCGAATGCGGTGGGTCAGTCGACACATGCATTGACTGACCCACCGCATTCGCGAGCAAGCCCGCTCCCACATTTGACCGAGATCGACTTGAGAGATCAGTTGGTCATGACCATGGGGGGCAGAGTGCCAAGTAGAGAGACGGCTGCCACCGCCGCAACCCCCAACAGCCACTCCACCCTCACACTGGCCTTCAAACTGTCCAGGCGCTCTTCGCAACGCTCAATCCGCAACCGGTTCAGCAACGCCAACNAGAGTGCCAAGTAGAGAGACGGCTGCCACCGCCGCAACCCCCAACAGCCACTCCACCCTCACACTGGCCTTCAAACTGTCCAGGCGCTCTTCGCAACGCTCAATCCGCAACCGGTTCAGCAACGCCAACGCCAACATCCCCAGCACCAGCATCACCTTGATCAGCAGGATCAACGCAAACCCGCTGAACAACGGCGTGGGCCAGAGCTCCCCGGTCAATACGCGCACATTGATCAACCCGGTCACCAGCAACCCCGCAACCAAGCCATACCCCACACCGCTGAACCGCCGCAGGATGGGCTCTAGCGCATAGTCTTGGGATTGGCGCAGGATCAGCACCAACAGCAGCAACCCTCCGAGCCACGCTCCCACGCAGGCCAAATGCACCACCTGGTTGAGAATCAGCAGTTGCCCGCTCAGCCCATCGAGCATGGCGCCATGGCCGACCGGCGCCAGGGTCGCCAGCAGCAGGGCAAGCACCGGCAATCGCAATGCCGGCCAGGGCCTGAGCAGCACGATCACCAGCAGCAAGTTCAGCAGCAAATGCCACACCCACACCTGGCCAAAAAACGTCTTGCCCAGTACCAACTGCACCGTGGCCGGTTGCAGCGCTGCATCCCAACTGCCGGCCATGCTAGCGGTGATCAACAGCAGCCATGTCACGCCGGACAATAGCCCCACCCAGGACAGAGCACGGGTGATGCGCAGCAATCGCCGGTCCAGCGCCGGCTGCGTTTGCGCGCCGAGCAGCCAGGGCCTGAACACGCAGGCCCCGAACATCAGCAACACCACGCTGAAATGCACAAAGCGGCACAGCACCAGCAGGGTCGCCATGGGTTATTGGCCAACCTTGAAGCTGTATTCACCGTTGCTTGTGTGGGTGTCGACCGACACCGCCTTCCATACGACTTTGTAGGTGCCGGCGGCCAGCGGTGCGGCAGGTGTGACCACCAAAACCTTTTTGTCGGTATCCGGGGTTTCCAGGCCTTTGATCGCGACTTCGGTGCCGTCCTTGCTCAGAGAGACTTTGGTGAAGGTGGCTTCGACGCCTTCGCTGAAGGTCAGGCGCAGGTCGGCGGGCGCGGCCACGGAGCTGTCGGCGGCAGGCGTGGTACTTTTCAGGTGGGCGTGGGCAAAGGCCGCCGAAGCGCCCAACAGCGAGGCGAGCAGGGCGACGGTGGTCAGGGTCTTTTTGATCAACATTGTTCAATACCAATCAATGGGGAGAGGCGGGCAGTGTACGAAGTTTCAGTATGGCCTGTCGCCGCGATCTAGAGCCGGTGGTAGTCTCTAACCCTAGTTGTTGTCAGGGAGCCCTTATGGGCAATCACAAGATCGGAATTCGTCGGGTCAACGTCGAAAAAATCCTGCTGGCGGCGGAGAAGATCTTCGCCGAGAAAGGCTATGGCAGCACTGCCATGGCCGATATCGCCCAAGAAGCGCAACTGCCGCGCTCTAACCTGCATTACTACTTCACCACCAAGAGTGAGCTGTACAGCGCCGTGCTGTTCGACCTGCTGGACGTGTGGAAGCAGGACGCCCTGAGCTTCGAGACCTTCGATGACCCGCGTGTGGTGCTCAGCAGCTACATCCGCGCAAAAATGCAGCGTTCACGTACGCGGCCGTATGGTTCGAAAGTCTGGGCCAATGAAATCATCCACGGCGCGCCCACCCTCGGTGAGGCACTGGATGAAAGCCTGTACGACTGGGCCAAGATGAAGGAGGCGAAAATTCGCCAATGGGTGGAAGACAAACGCATCCTGGCGGTGGAGCCGTCGAGCCTGCTTTACATGATCTGGGCGTCGACCCAGCACTATGCGGACTTTGATCACCAGGTGAAGATTTTGAATGATCACCAGCCGTTGTCGGATATGCAGTTTGAGCGGGCGATTCAGACGGTGACGGGGGTGATTTTGCGCGGGATTGGGTTGGAGCCCTGATTTTTGTGGTGGGGCTGATGGCCTCATCGGGGGCAAGCTGAACTGGTCCAGTAATTTCGGACCTTCTTTTCGGTTCTCACGCTGCTAGCTTTTCCGCCGCTATCGGTGAGTGATAACCGTTGTAGCTGTGACGCCTTACGCT